>JAVKDQ010000065.1:0-13694 GCA_040222155.1 Roseovarius sp. | reverse complement strand
TTACATGCCGGTGGAAAAGCTGACCGCCATGTGCAACGATGACAACGCGGCGACGATGATCGTCGCTCAGTGAACGAGCAATACCGGCTATGAAGAAGCAGGTGGACGCCAGTTCCTACACCACTTCCCGGGGCACTACCCCATGGGGTTACAGGACAACCCTTTTCTCAATAAATCGCGCCGGATTTCGAACCCGTGTGCTACCGGTTCGGCTGCGGTATTCGCCGCCATTCCTTTTCAATGACTTGAAGGAATGCATCGCCGAGGCGGGCGCTGCCTGTCTACCGGGATGAGCGCCCAAACGACGTTACGGCCTCGTCTATGGCGGCGTCGCGCTCGGCTATGGCAGCATCGCGCTCGGCAATGGCCGCGTCGCGCTCGGCGATCAGGGCCAGCCTTTCTTCGACAGCCTCGCTGATGAGCTCGGCGAGGGAAGCCAGGGCCTTCTGCCCGAACAATGCCTGAGCGGTGGATGGAAAGGACGCATCGAACCGTAGCCCCCAAGCCTCTTCGAGATAGTCGAAGTCTTGCTGAAGGGCTTCCATGGCCTCTTGCGTGACCGGAAGCGACCGCTTGAAGCTCGCGCCTTCGATCTTCTTGAGCTCCCTGATAAGCCTTTGTCTCTGGGGCGAGAACACCGGCGCGAAATCATGGCTGGCATCAAGCAGATGTATCGCCTCCGCCGAGAGGGATTCGTTGACGATGGCCTTGCCGCCTTCCTCGAGGAGTTCTCGATCCACGTCGATCGCGCTCAAGAAATCCCTGACGATGTCGAACTGCGTGGCGTCGGACTCGGGATATTCACGCACCAGAACGGATTGCTTGCCGAATATGGACGACCAGACCGGCACTTTCGTGCAATACTCGGAGACGTATTTTGCATCGACGAGGTTTGACAGCCGGTCGAGCCCGACCTTCGCGCTCTGCTGAATGCCGCTGACGATGCGCAGGAACGGGTTTCGCGCATAGAGCACGACGCTGGTGCTGGTCGCGATCGTGTCGAGATATTGCTTGAGCCGTTCGATGGAGGCGGGGCTGCAGGACCAGAAGTATTCGGAACTGAAGATGATCATGTCGCCCTCGTCGAGCCCGGTCAGGCTGTCGAGATAGGACATGTATTCGCGGTTCTTTTCATCCGCCTGAGCTTCCGTCAGACCCAGTTTCTTGTGCTCGTGGATCATTGCCGGCTGCTGATGGAAACACGACACCAGGAAATAGTGGTTCTTGGATATCTCGGGATAGAGAATGCCGTGTTTTCTCAGGGCTTTGGAATTCTTCCAAAGGGCATTCTGAATCGCGCTCGTTCCTGTCTTTCCGGGGCCAATGTGCAACACGCATTTATTGAATTTCCGCGGGCCGGAGCCTGCGGCGGAATTGGGATCGGACGGATTGATCACTTGCCTTACTCACCTCTTGTCGCGATGCCATATTTCGGTTTTTTGCATCGTTAGCGCGAAATGTAACAAGGGTCGCACGCCAAATGCCAGCCGGTTTCGCCCATATTTTGATCATTCTTGCATTTTTTCAAAGGGATGCAGAAACGCAACCACAACCGGAAGCGGCCATCTCTGCCGGCTGAGCAGGTCAGATGGGCCTCTCTATTGCCTGTGCATCCTCGGAGGCCGGCCCGAAACAGCCGATTTGCGGGGCGCGCGCGTTCGGGCGCAGATCCCGTGGGGCCTTCGGGCAGAAGATGCAACCCGCTCCCGGGGCAGCACCGGGCGCGCTGTCACGATTGGCGCGCCTTCGATTTCAAGCTTTCAAGCTGCTTCTCGACCTGGGCAAAACGGCCCCAGGCTGTCTTTCTTTCGGTAACCTGCTTCTCGTGTTCCTTGCAGAGCTGGCCGATGACCTTGAAGTGCAGGGACTCGATATCCGGAGCCTCCGTGACCTGACCGCTCGACGGCTCTTGCGACATGGGAGCGGCCAGAAGCTCACCGCCCTGCTTGAGATAGACGGTTGCCACCCGGAGGTTGCCATCTCGAAACCTGCTGAAAATCGCTTCGCGGGCTTTGGAGCTCAACACATAGTCTTGCTTCGATGACAGCTTCTTCAAGCATCTGATCAGAATGGCGGGCGCCAGCTCGCCCTCCAGACTGGCATTGTAGAGCCTCAGATACTCCGCGCAGGCCGCATCGAGCGACTTGTTTCTGACGCCGCCCTTCTCGCTATACAGAACCGCTTCGGGCAGGTCTATCAGCGTGGCGAAGGTATCCAGCAGGCTTTTCTTCTCGAACATCGTCTTGTTGTAGAGCGCGGTGCGCAGCGTGATATCTGGATGTCTGTCCGAGACACGATCGAGGAAGCTGGCATAATCGAGGTGATTTGGCGGGCTCTTGTCGGTGGCCTTTTGCGTTGAATACCGGACGAACTGGTCGAGCGTGTTGGTAGCGCCCTGAATGATGCCCTGCTTGAACGAGCTGACGATCATTTCGTCCTGCCGCCGCACGAAGAAGATGAGGGTGATGTCGTTGAACACCCCCTTGAAGAACCGCAACATCTCGTCGAACTGGTCTTCCGGCAGGCTAAACAGGGTTTCATTGACGACAACGATGCTCTCGGCGCTGCTCGAGGCGACTTCCTCGGAAAACTCGGCAAGGGTCGAGGCGCGCAGTTCGGCCGGGGTTTCGTGAACGGTTTGCTTCCGAAAGAACGGGCTGCGGAGCACCGCCTCGTCGGATCTGAAAACCTGTGCCATCTTGGCATGTCCGACGCCCAGGGAGGTCGGGTAGAGGTATCCGTGTTTCCGAAGGCGTCTCTTCGACACGCTCAGCGCGTGCTGGATGGCCGTGCTCCCGGTTTTTCCAACTCCGACGTGCAGATACAGCTTTTTCATGACGTGTTCACTCAGGTTGAGCTCATAGTAAAAAGCCTCGCCGTTGCCTGCGAGACTTCCGAGTTGGCCCCGAGACTAACGTGCCCCAAGAGCCTGCCACAAGGCCAAAATCCCGGCAGCCGGACTTGCCTCGCGGGCATCGGTGCCGAAGGTTCATGAAACCGGGCCAGGGCCGGTATCACGCTGACGCGAATTTCGCCCAGGCTTCGCGCGCCTCGGGCAGTCGCGCCTCGACAGAGGCGCGAAACGGGGTGGTGGCCTCTGCAAGATAATCGACAACGGCGGCGGGGATGTCGGCGGCGGCTGTGGAGTTGTCACGCGCCTCGAGTTTTTCAGATGGGAGAGAGAGGCGCGATATCTCCAGCCAGTCGCAGATCGCGTCGAGCGTCCGGGCCTTCTCGTTCATCATCGTTTCGTAGAAGAGGAAGCGGAGGTTTTCGGCCGCGTAGTTGCGCTCCAGCGTGTCGATCGTCTTCTTGTAGTTGGACAGCTTCACGATCTGCGGGTTTCGAGCCACATCCATGATCTCCGCTTCGGTCGCGGTTGCGATGTTCTGCCCGCGCCCCTTGAAGAGATAGCGGACCGCGGAAAGCGCACGGTCCAGCGGTTCTCGCATCACGAAGATGACCTTCTGCCGCTCGGAGATGCGCTGGATATGCGCATGGGCTTCATCGCCAAGCTTGGCATAGGCCGGGGTGAAATCCAGCGTATAGCGCCCGTTGCCTCGAAACATGCCGACATACCATTCGTCGTTCATCGGCCGGAAGAGGCGGTGTTCATCGTTTTCGGGAGTCTCGCCCGTGGCCAGCGCCCTGAAGTACTCGGCCACGCGGCGCGGCTCTTTCTCGATCATCTGGCGCATCGCTTCGGCCTTGAGAGCGGGGCCCTGAAGATTGCGGTTATGCACGGTGGTGAAGTAGTGCATCTCCTTGAACAGGCTTGTGCGGGTGTCTTCGTGCTCGGCCATGCGGTTGTAGAGCCAGGTGGTGCCGCTTTTTTGCGCGCCAACGCAAAGCAGGAGATCCGGGATTCTGTTCATCGGCTGGTCTTTTCGAAGTGTCGTTGCGGGGCTGTGTTCTCGTTTTTCATTCGAAAACCCATTTCTGGAATTGCATTATCTCGCCGAACAGCTTGCAAGGATCGGTCTTGAGAGACGTTGCCCGGCGGAGGAAACCGGGTCTTGCCGATACCATTCACCGCTGCGCCGGACCCTACCCGGTTTACGGCCCTTTTCTCAAGGTCAATCTCCCTCGACACGGCCGGCGGTGCGCCGCATCCCGACACGCGTTCGGCCTGGGAGCGCGGGGCGCGCGAAACGTATCGTGGGAGCGCCCGCCTGGCGGCCCGGGACCGGAGCCTAGACAAGGCGTTTGAGGACGATATTGTTCAGCAACGGGCCGTCGAAGCCCTTGATCGTGGGGTTGGAGAGCCATCGGCGATCCAGCCGGATCCTGGCCCAGAGCGCGTCTATCTCTTCGGCGAAATCCTCGCCGTCGCGTTGGGCCTTGTCGACGCAGCCGGCGAGCTCGAAGGCCATGGAGGCATGCGCCATCCTGACGTGAACCGGGGTCGCGTTTTCCAGCGTCTCGATGACATCGAGGAAACCCGAGATCGACTTGAGCCTGTCTTCGACCTTCGACCCGGAAGAGAGGTGCTGCTTGGGATCGCGGTTGCGCACCCAGTTGTAGCTTTCGAACTTCATCAGGGAGATGCAGCCGGCCGTGTCGAAGACCTGCTGGTTGAAAATCCGGTCTTCGCCGAGGCGCAAGCCGACATTGAACTGCAGCCCGGCGGCGGCGATCATCTTCCGCCGGATGAGCATGTTCCAGCTCGTATACATCTGCACGAGGCTGGGCATGTCGGCGTAGCGCGTGCGCAGGACTTCGGGCTGGTGATAATGCTCCGGCGCATTCAGGCTGAAATTGCCGTTGACGTTGAGGATATGCGATCCGCGCACCACATCCGCGGAAACCGACCAGGCCCGCTCGAGGAGTTGGCGAAGCGCGCCCTCGCAGAGCGTGTCGTCGCCATCAACGAAGCAGATGTATTCTCCGCTCGCGCGCCGCATCCCGATGTTTCGCATGGCCGAGGGCCCGAGGTTGTGGGCGGAATGCACGGGGATGAGGCGATCGTCGCGCAGGGCGAGATCCTCGACCTTCTGCCACGACCCGTCGCGGCTGTTGTCATCGAGGATGATGACTTCCACATCGCGGACTTCCTGATCGGTGATCGAGGCCACCGCCGTTTCGATGGTCTCGGCGTTGTTGTAGCTGGCGACGATGACCGAAACAGCGGGAGTGCCGGCCACGATCGCGGGGGCGGCCTGTTTCGGCATGGAGGGCGCGGGCTGCCGCGGGGGCGCTTCGGCCTCGGCCGCATCGGGCGCCTCCTGCTCGGCGCCGGTGAAATCGTAAAAGCAGAAATACCGGTTCAAACGGCCGCTCTTGCATTCCGGTTCGATCACGGCTTCCTGCAGGTGCGGCGCGAGGGAAAACGGCTCTATGTTCATGTTCACATGAAAGAAGCCCCAGCCCTCGATCTCGAGATACTTTGAAAAGCCGCTGTTCAACTTGGCGAAATTGTAGGATGGCGCGGCGAGATACCGGCAGGATTTCTTGATCCTTTGCACCACGTCCAGCGCCATGGACGGGGGCATGTGAAAGAGGATGTCGCGCGCGATGATGAGATCGACCTGCGGGAAGGCCTCGGAGCTTACGTCATGCACGCCGAAGGACACGCCCTCCTGCCCGAACCTGGCATTCAGCGTTTCGACGAGATCCGGCGATGCCTCCCAGCCCTCATAGGTCACGAACCGGCCGGGGATGGGCGTGGGGAAGCCCAGATGCCGCATCCAGTTCCAGTCGCCGCAGCCGAGGTCGAGCACGCTGCGGATCGGGAGATCACGGAGTTTCTGCAACAAGAGCTTCGACGCCACCGCCGCCGATTTGAGGCTGCTTCCGAGCCCCGAGGCGGATTCGCGATTTCCCTTGGCCTTTTCCTTGAGCCCGAAATCCACGAAGGCCGCGGCGGCTGTCAGGTTGCTTTTGGTCTCGGTCATCCTGTCATCCTCAAGACGAGAGCTTGCCGGCAGAGCCGCCGGGCGCGGGCGCGGGCACGTCCGCGGGCGCGGGGGCCGGGTTCAAGCGGCCTTCGAGTTCGGCCACGAACGCGTCGCTGCCAGCGAAAGGGTCTGGAAACCGGGCATGAAGCGCCGGTGTCATCTTGTAGAGCCGCCTGTGGGCATCCGGTATCTTCTCGCCATTGCCATAATATGCCAGCGCCCAGTCTTTGGTGCAGGCCGCCTTCTGCTGGTATTCGTGAAGACGTTCCGCGTAATCGGCGCTCATCTCGTCGAGCACCTCCTTGTCGCTCACCCAGGGCTCCGATGCGATGTCGTACATGCCGAGATTCTGCGCGCCGATCTTCAGGAACCCCGAAAAATGCACGAAATCAAGCGGCAGCCCATCGACGAGGATGGCGCCGCTCTTGTCGCGTGTGACCTCGCGTTGAAAGGTGTTCCAGCGGGCCACGTTCAGGGTGGGCCGCCGGATGACGCCCACGTGATCGAAATAGGACGGCGCGAGGTCTATCCACTTCTGATCGGTGAACAGGTGGCGTTCGGCATCGATCACGCAGTGGCGCTGCAGCCGGTGCCACCACCAATCGGCGAATTTCTTGCCTTCCGCCGAGTTCCTGACGCCGAGGAAGCCGAGGTTGAAGGCGCCGACGCGGTGCTGGTTGAGCTCGAACCGCACCCATTCGTCGCGGGTATGGGGCAAGCAGGTATGCGGCGTCAGGACGATGTCCTTGTAGTAGAGCTTGTCGTAGACGACGGTCAGATCGCTGTGGATCTCGCAATCGGGGTCGAGGAACAGGACCGAGCTGCAATCGTCGCGGGCGAGGAGTTTCTTTAGAACGAAACCCTTGATGGCGGTGGCCAGTTCCATCACAGTGTGCCCGAAAACCCATGTCGCGTGATTGGGAATATCCTGCTCCAGCTCGGACAGCCTCCAGACTTCATCGAAATCGGAATCGTTGAAATCAAGGTCGCGCGGAAACGCATCGGCCAGCATCAGAACCGTTTTGACATCGCCCAGATGCGCCTTCGCCGATTTCGCCAGAAGGCGCGCGTTGGGGTAGTAGTTCAGGGCGCAGGTTGTAAATACATAGTTCACGTCCGCTCCTTTCAGCTTGGCATCAAAACGCAAGGAACCTAGTGGGACCTGCCCTCTTTCTGGCCGTACTTGGCGTAATGCAAGAGTGGATTGATGCCCGCTTCAATGACGTCTTCATACATTGAAAGATAGTTGACCGTTGAAAAATCCGGCGACGGATCACGGCCTTCCGCGGCACCGAACTTGACGTAATGCTCGAGCGCGTCGAGATCGGCGGTCTTCACGTCGGGATTGCGCTCGAGATAGAACGAGGCATTGAAAAGGTTCGACTGCCGCAGGTCGGAGCAATCTCGCTTGAACTTCAGTTTCTGGCTGAGCCGCTTGCCGCTGTTATCCGCGAACCGGCGCAGGACGCTTTGCACCCTCTGCTCCAGAAGGTCGGTCTTCTCGGCGATCAGCTGATCCTTCTCCGCGTTCAACTGGCCGTTCTCGGCGATCAGCCGATCGCGCTCCTGGTCCAGCCATGCCTTGTGGGAAAGCAGCTGGTTCTTCTCCCTGTGGAGCTCACCCTTCTCGGAGTTCAGTTTCTCGATCTCGGCTTCCAGCTTCCTGATATGCCAGAAGTTGCTTCTGGCCGCGCCATGCTGCGTTTCGAGCTGTTTCAGGGCGAAATTCGCGAAGCGTTCGAGCAGCTTCGCGCGCGCAAGCGTGCCGTCGGTGTCGAGGATGAGCTGGTCGGCGACGGCTTGCACCGCGCCGGCATGGTCCTCGCAGGAGATATCCATTGCGCAAAGCGCGCTCCAGGTGTCGAGCGCACGCTTGTGCAGATCGGCGGAGACGACATGGAACGGGCTGGCGCGAGACAGCAGGGACTTGTCGAGAAAGCTCGAGGCGCTCTGCGCGGGCGTATCGATACCGAACTTGTCGGACGCGGCCTTGAGGGCATCGAAGCCTTGCATGATGGCGGCATGGCCGATGACGAGGCAATCGTTGGGATGCGCCTGGCAGAACGCGACATAGGCCTCGTTATGCTCGACCCAGAGCCTCAGCGGCAGATCGGGATCATCGTAGAACCGCCTCATGATTTCCAGCGTTCCGCGATGCTTGGCGAATTCGCGCAGGCTTCTCGTCTGGAGCGACAGCGCGCTGGCATTGGGCGAGCGGTAGAGGATCATGAACTTGAGCTCGGGCGCGGCGCGCTTCCACTCGAACACATAGCGGCCGAGGCGCGGATCCTTCATGCACCATGCGCCGTCGGCCTGCTCGGCCCGTTGATCGAAATAGGCGCGCAGCTTCAGGAGATCGTCCTTGGAGAGCGGCGCCTTCTCTTCGAGCGACGTGGCCCAATCGACGCCCTTGCGGGTCATCAGACCGTCATGCAGGTTCACGAGGCCCCAGCTTTCGTAATAGCCCTTGGGGTTGTCTTCCTTGGCGTCCAGCAGGTCGTTGCCGGCGCTGATGCCGGAGTGGTGCAGCATGCCCGCCACCGACGAGGTGCCGCTGCGGTGAAAGCCCGCGACCACGATGCCGTGGCCCGGCTCGCGCGCGCCAACGGCTCCGGTCTGCGGCATGTAATCGGCCGGGTAGACCTCCGGATCCTGCCATTCGATATCGGCCACGAGCGGGTCGTTCCACTCGATCACGTCGATCTTGTCTGCGAAGCTCTGCGCGTGCACCGCCCAGACGATCTGG
The DNA here is from genome assembly GCA_040222155.1 of Roseovarius sp. Classification (GTDB taxonomy): domain Bacteria; phylum Pseudomonadota; class Alphaproteobacteria; order Rhodobacterales; family Rhodobacteraceae; genus Roseovarius. Next base: position 5,051 of record JAVKDQ010000065.1, on the reverse strand, counting down.
CATTCGGGCTGCTTGAGCGACTGGCAGCTGCTGTAGACCCGATCCGCCAGCTCCTTGGCCTCCGACAGGTTCCGGTAGTGGATGAGGCCGGTATTGCAGATCGTGACATCGCTCTTCGCGCCCTTGGCGAGGAAGCTGTTCACGAAGGCCTTCGTGGGCTCCATGTGCCGCGAATAGCGCTCGTAGGGCAGCGCCGCCTCGATCTCGGTCTGGATCGATTCCTTCACGACCGGGGTCTTGCGGATCAGGATGGAGGCGTCTGACTCGCGGTTGAGAATGTTCGACACATGCTCGGAGGTCACGTAGAACTTGTGATCGAAATAGAGAACCGACTGCGGCGGGCGGAGGCTGTATTCGGCGAGGGCGTTGTCATCCAGAAACTGGAGATACTTCACCCATTTCGATTGAAGCGACGTCTCGAGGCGGTCGTCTTCGATGACCGGGTGAAACGTCTTTATGAACCTCCATCCCTGCGACTGGGCATAGGCGCCGATCACGTCGCTGTTGGAGAAGAAGAGGCATTTCACGCCCGGAATGATGGGCGCCTTGTAGACCCCGAAATTGACGTCATCGCCGAAGAGGCCCGACACGACGTAATGATCCTTGGGGCCCTGCTTGCTTGAAGGCTTGCGGCTGGTCATAATTTTCGCCCAATCTCGCGGCAGTAAGTTTGTCTGGAAAAGCTATCCCGGCGGTGTCTAGCCAATAGACTGACTCGGAACAACCTGAAAAGACCCCTTTTGCAGGCACGATCGTGCCACGCCCTTCAATGTAAAGAATGTGAAGGTTTTTTAGGCAGTCTGGAACTTGCACGGCTTTCGGCGGAGTCTTGCCAGCCCTTGAGAGGCGGGTGCGCGAGGAGGGTCAGCCACACCCTGTCGAAGGGTTCCGGCCCTGCCCTAGCTGCCGGCCGCGGCCTGCAACAGGTGCCGGTAGATCCCGGCCAGGCGCTCGGCGCGATCCTCGACGGGGGGCGGCGCGGCGGCGGGATCGGTTCGGGACCGGAAGCGCGCGGGGTCGGCATCCATCTCTTCCAGGGCCGCGACGAGACCGCGCGTGGTGGAGAGATCGACGACGAAGCCGGTCTCGCCGGGCGTCACCGCATCGCGCAGGGCATGCCGGTCGGAGACCACCACCCACAGGCCGCTCTCCAGCGCCTGCCGGGTCAGGGTGCCGAGGGCATCCGGCCATGCGGAGGGCACCAGAAGCACGTCGATGCGGTTGAGGAGCGCGCCGATGCGGTCGGCGGGGGGCTCGCCGACGAAGGCCACAGGCGTCTGGCGCCAGAGCTCGGGCCGGCCCCGGCCCCCGCGCGGCAGAGAGGGGTCGACGACGGTGAGCGAAAGGTTTTCGAACGGCCTCGAAAGCAGCGCGGCCTCGACCAGCGGCAAGCCTGCCTGCGCCTCGCGACCGCCGAGAATCCCGAACCGCAGGCGACCCTCCGCCGAGGGGTCGTGGCCTTGCCTGTCGATCTGGCCCGTTGCGGCGTTTGCGAAGGCGGTGACGTTCTCGACCCCGAAACGGCGATAGATGGCCGCGCCCTCCTCGGAGCTCGCAAGGATCATCCGCGCGCCGCGCAATTCCGGCTCGAGCTCCACCCAGCGCGTGGCCTGGCGGATCGCGCCTGCGTCGCCGGAGCGGAGGGCGCGGCCGATGTCGAGGCTGGTTTCGTCGATCGTGTGGCCATGCGCATCGGTGAGGAAACGGTGCTCGGACAGCCACCAGGCGTCATGCGCGGTGACGAGATAGGGGATGGCGCGCTTGCGCGTGGCCTCGACCACTGAGCCGGTGAGCCCCCGGAGGCAATGGAAATGAACCAGATCGGGCCGGACGCGCGCGAGAAGATCGTTGAAGATCTCGCCCATTTTCGGGTCGCGGGTGGCGCTGCCGAGAGGCTCGCGGGGCGGCTCGGAAACCGCCGTGACCCTTGCACCGCGATACCCGAAGGCGGTTTCCACATGGGGCGCGCCCGCGCCTTCCCGCCCGCAGAAGACCTGCAGGTCGAACGCGTCGGCGCAGCTGTCGAGCAGCGTGTCGACATCGCTCCTGAAGACCCTCGCGGCCTCGTCGCAGGCTGTGGGCTCGAAGGAGGTGTTGACGAGCAGGAGCAACGGCTTGCGGGCCTCTGCCGGCGGGCGTGCCGGGGCCTCGCGCGACCAGACCTGCTGCAGGACCTCGTCGATGTTGCGCGCGGATGTCTCGAGGCCGTAGGCCTCGGTTGCCAGCCGGTGGGCGGCCCGGCCCATGCGGCGGCGCAGCTCCGCATCGGTGACGAGGTCCTCGAGCCTGGCGAACCACGCCTCCGCATCGGCCGCGAACATGGCGTTTTCGCCATCGGTCAGGATCTCGCGATAGGTTGCGGTGGGGCTGACGATGGAGGGCACCCCGACCATCGCGGCTTCGAGCCACTTGATCTCGCTTTTGGCATCGTTGAACGGCGTGTCGAGAAGAACGGCGAGGTTGATATCCATCTGCGCCAGAAGCGCCCAGTAATGCTCTTTCTCCCAGATGTTGGGAAAGCGCTCGATCCTCTCGGCAAAGGGCGCGAGCTTTTCGGACACGGGCACCTGGCCGACAAGGAAGAGCCGGACATCGGCATGCTCCTCGAGGAGCTGTGCGAGCGCATCGGTGAGCAGCAGCTCGACATCCTCGCCATGGGCCAGCGTGCCGCTGCCATAGAAGATGCAGACATCCTCGGATGTGAAAGGCTTCGGGCGCTCGGGGTCGTGGTGGAGCGCGAAGCGTTCGTGCCGGGTGTCGAAGGCGTTGCGATGAAGGAAACACTCGCCGCGCCGGACAAGGGGCGCGATGCGGGTGCAGAGGCTTGGAGTGGAGGCGATCCCGTAGTCGCAGAGCCCCATTGCCATGACGTAGAGTGGCGTATCGACCAGCAGTTCGGCATGGCTGAACGGGGAGAGCGCGCCGCAGTAATTCTCGATCGGCGGGGGGAAGAGCGTGTCGTCGAAGACGAGATCGTCGATCTCGTAGAAAGTGACGAGACCGGCCCGCCGCGCCGCCTCGATGCAATCGACGATCTCGGGCGTGGCCGCCAGACGGTAGAAGATCGCGATATCGTGCTGCGCGACCTCGCGCAGAAACTCGGCGGGCTCGGTGGCGGGGACGAAGGTCACCGCGTAGCCGGCCGTTTCGAGATGCTCGATCTTCTGCTCGATGCGGTAATGCGTGCATTGCCTGAAACTGGTGTTTCCGAGGATGATCACGCGCGGCTTCTCATCGGCGTCGAGGATGCGCGGGCGCGGGCGGGACTCGAGGCGCTCGTGATCCAGTGTGACGAGGGCATCCCGATAGCCCTTGACGAGCTCCAGCGCGCGCTCCGGGTCGCCCTCGAACACATGATGGATGGCGGCATTGCGCAGTCGTGCGAAATGCGCCTTCCGCGCCTCGTTCAACGCCTCTTGCGGCCCGGTTGGCGGCGGTGCGGCCTTGCCGGCCTCGGCAAGGATTTCGAGCGCCTCGCCGGTTTCGCCCAGCCGCGTGAGGCAGGTTGCCAGTTGTTCGGGCGCAAGCGCATCTGCGCCCGCGCCTGCGAGCGAGATGGCCCGCCGATAGGCCCGGCTGGCGGCAAGGTCGTTCTCGTGGCGGGCGTGAAGATCGCCCAGATGTTGCCAGAAGACGGGGTCTTCGGGCCTGAGCCAGACGCCGTGCTCGAGGCATTCCAAGGCGAGCGCGCCATTGCCGAGCGCCTTCTGCGCGCGCCCGAAATCGAGCAGCATGCCGGCCAGCGCATCGCTGTCGTGAAAACAATCGAGATGGCGCAGCCGACCGCCCTGCTCGACCGCTTCCGCCCAGGAGAGAAACGCCCGGACCGGCGATGTGCAGCCGAGCGTGGCCGGATCGAGGCCCGCGGCGGCCCGGAATGCCCGGGCATCGAACCCTTCGGGCAAGCGGCGCAGGCCGAAGCGCTCGAGCGCCGCGGCGGCATTCGGAAAGAGCCCTTGCGCATGGCCCGAGACGATCCAGTGCCGATAGGCGGCGGCGGTATCCTCGAGCTCGGGGTAGAAGCTGCAGAAGAAATCGGCATCGAACCGCTGGGAGATCGAGATCGGCCGGCCTTCCTTCATGCCTGTCTGCAGGAAGTGCTCGACCGCGCCGACACGATCGCCCGGCGCGATGTCGATGTCGGGGTTGAGGTTCACATAGGCCTCGGCGTCGAAATCGACTAGCCAGAGCGCGGCCTCGGCATCCTCATCGAAGGCGGCGTCAATGAGCTCGCGGATCGCCTCGCGGCTCTCGCGCGACGACATCGGCTTCCGGGCGCCGGGAAGCAACGCGACCGGGCCCACGGTCTTGATCTCGCTGCTCTGGCCGTAGGCATGATGCGGACGATAGCGCAGGTCGCAGCCCTGCCCGCCTTTCAGCTCCGCCACGCCGCCTTGCGGAGAGAGCTTCAGGAGATAGGCGCCGGAGACCCCGGCAACCTCCTGCCGGACCTCCCTTTTCCAGGTGTCGCCATCGAATTCGTTGATCGCGACGACCTTCTGCTCCGTGCGAAAGGCAACATGGAATTGCCAGCCGTCTTTCAAGAGATTGAACTCGCTGTAGACCGCATCATTCTCAACTGAAAAACGAAATTCCGACATTGACGACCAGCTTGACAGGAAAACAGGTTCCGTCGGACGTAGCCGAAAACCGGCCGGCTGCGCAACCGCATCCCGCGCGATCCCGCGCGGGGGGATGGAACGCCGGGCGGCGCGCAGGGGGCGCGGGCTCGGCCATCGTGAGGATGGGGTCGCCGAAACCGAGCGTCTGCGGGTCGGACATGGGCGGCGGCGTCCTTCAGCGGAAGCCGCGCGCATGCGGGCAACGGGCGGAGCGCTCAAGCCCCCTGTTGCGGGGGGCGCTGGCGGCGCGGGTCTCTCCCTCGTCTTGCGCCCTACTGCGCGGCCTTTTCCGAATGGACGACGTCGTTGATGTAGCTCCAGAGGTCGTCGCGCAGGTCGGGGCGGGCGAGCGCGAAGGCCACGGTGGCCTGCAGGTAGCCCGATTTCGAGCCGCAATCGAAGCGCTGGCCCTTGAAGCGGAAGCCGTAG
>JAVKDQ010000064.1:0-17235 GCA_040222155.1 Roseovarius sp. | reverse complement strand
GTGGCCCATTGGGTGCCGGGGATGCACTTGATGCGGGCGCGCAGCACCACGGCGCTGTCGCCGAAGGCCTGCACGCCGAACCATTCGAGCTCGCCGAGGATGTTGACCGCGCGCTCGGGGTCGCCGACGAGCTCGCGGAAGGCATCGAGCATGGCCTCGCGCACCTCCTCGACGCTCTCGCGGTAGGCCACGCCCATGTCGCAGACGAAATAGCCGTAATCCTTCACGTAGTTCGACACCATGTCGACCGAGGAGAAGGGGATGATGTGGTAGACGCCGTGCAGGTCGCGCAAGCTCACCGAGCGGATGGTGAGGCGCTCGACCGTGCCGGTGGTGCCGCCCACGGTGACCACGTCGCCCACGTTCATCGCGTTCTCGAACTGGATGAAGATGCCGGTGATGATGTCTTGCACCATCTTCTGCGCGCCGAAGCCGATGGCGAGGCCGAGCACCCCGGCGGAGGCCAGCAGCGGCGCGATGTCGAGGCCGATCTCGGAGAGGACGAACATGGCGGTGATGATGATCAGCGCGATGGTGGCGGCGTTGCGCAGGAGCGTGAGCAGCGTGCGCTCGCGGGCGGTGGCCACCTGCCCGAATTCGGGGTTGAGGCGGTAATCTATCCACGAGGTGAGGGCGAGCCAGACCGCGAAGGAGAGCAGAAGGATGAAGGCTACCGAAAGGATCATGCTGGTCAGGCGCAGGCCGAACTGGCTGACGAGCCATGCGCGCAGGTCGATCAGGCCGATGGCGTTGAAGGCCAGCAGCAGGACGATGGCGAAGATGGCGAGCCGGAGCACGAAGAGCGCCTTGGGAACGAAGGTGTTGAGGCGCCGCTCGAGCAGGGGGACGCGGGCGGAGACGCCACCGGGCAGCACGATGCCGCGCACCATCGCGCGGGTGATGAAGCCCGAGAGGGCGAAGCCCAGAAGGCCCACGAGCACCACCTGCCCGGAGGCCACGAAGCTGCGGAAGGCGGCATCGCCGGGGCGCAGGAGCACCACGAGGAACATGGCGAAGAGATAGGCGAGTGCCGGCCAGTGCCAGTGGCGCGCGAGGTAGGTGAGTGCGCCGCGGCGGCGGCTGGGGCGGGGGGCCGGGGCGACGATCTCGGTGGCTTCGGGATCGGTTGCCGGATCGGCCGCCTGTCCGGTGCCCTGCCCTTCGGTTTCGCCCAGCATCCAGCGGGTGACGGCGCGGCGGTTGCCCAGCACCAGCCAGATGGCGAAGGCGAGGATGGCGAAGGCCACCAGCGTGGAGATCGCCTGACCGGCGGCGCGGGAGACGTTGGAATTGATGATCGGGATGACCAGAAGCTGCGCGTAGCCCGCGACGCTGACGATGAGCCCGAAGCGGGTGTTGAGGTAGCGCGCGGGTGCATTGGCGATGGGCAGGGGGCGCAAGTTGGGCGCGGCGGGGGAGAAGACCATGCGCAGCGCCACCTTGGCCAGTTCGACCAGCAGGAAGGCGTTGAGATAGAGCGTTTGCCTGATGCCGATCTGGCCGAAATCGCCGAGCACGAGGAGGGTGATGGCATAGCCCGCCGCCCATGCCGCCACGACGATCATCACGTCGATCACCGCCGAGGAGAGGTAGAGCGAGATCGCGCGGGCGAGGCCGCCATCGCGGGCGGAGGCGCTCATCCGGGCGAAGATGGATTTGCCCACCTGCCGCAGCAGCAGGTAGCTGATGAGGGTGACGGCGATGACGAGGGCGAGATCCTTCAGCGCGTCGAGCAGGACGGAGCCCTCGCGGCCGCTCAGCCCGTCGAAGACCTTGGGCGCGCGGGTGAGTTGCGCCCATGTGCGCGAGAGGCTCTCGGCGATGTTCTCGGAGGCTTCCTGCGTGACGAGCGCGATGCGGCGGCCGAAGGAGAGCTCTTCGAGCGGGGGCGTGGCGGCGGCTTGCTCCTCTTCGGCGGTGGCTTCAGGGGCCACTGTCTCGGCGGCGCGGAGGCTGTCGAGAAGCGCCGCGCGGGCGGTGTCGTCTTCCAGAACCTCGATCAGGCGGTTCAGGGTGTCTTCGGTGGCGGCGGGGGCGTCTGACGGGGCCTCGCTGGCGGCCTCCTGGGCGAAAGCCGTGGAGACGGAGAGAAGAAACGACAGCGCGACCGCGACGAGAAACCTGAACAAAACACCACCTCTTGGCGGGCGCGTCGGCCCGCGACTTCCTGAGTTACTCCACCATCCCGCGAGTGCGCGGCTTTCGGGGGGACTTAGCTTGGCACGCCCGATTTGGCCACCCCCTCGCCGGGAAAGCCCATGGTTCGGCGGGGCGCGGCGGCGTGTTGACGGGGCCGCTGGCGGGGGCGAGAGTGCGGGGGAGGCCGAGAGGGAGGATGCGATGCGGCGCTACCGGGTGGGAGAAGACGTGGGCGCGCTGGAGCATTGGCCCTTCGAGAGCCCCGCAAGCGATTACGTGATCCGCGAGGGCGCGCCGCGTGCCTCGGGCCGGCTCGATGCGGGCGGGCCGGGGCAGGAGATGCGCGCGGGGATCTGGCGCTGCACGGCGGGCGCTTTCGACTGCACCGAGCAAGGCGACGAGCTGATGACCATTCTCGAAGGGCGCTGCCGGATCATCGACCATGCGAGCGGGCAGGTGCATGCGCTCGAGGCCGGCGACACGTTTCTCTCGCGCGACGGGGCGCGGGTGACATGGGACATCGAGGAAGATGTGACCAAGGTGTTCATGGGCTGGAAGCCCGGCGGGTTCTGAGCCTCGCGGCTCAGCGGTGCTCGGTGTCGCAAAGCCCGTGATCGGCCAGCGCGGCCAGAACGTAGCAATCCTGAAGGGTGCCGTCGCCGCTGCAGCGATGGGTGATGCGCTCAAGCTCCTGTTCGAGCGCTTGAAGCCTGCGGATGCGGCCGCGCACCTCCTCGAGCTGCGCCTCGGCGATGGCGCGGGCCTCGGCGCAGGGGCGCTCGGGGTCGCCCTGCAGATCCATCAGGGCCGAGATCGCCTCGATGGAAAACCCCAGGTCGCGGGCGTGGCGGATGAAGCGCAGCCGCTCTAGCTCGGCGGGGCCGAAGCGGCGCTGGTTGCCCTCGGTGCGCTCGGGCGCGGCGATGAGGCCCATCTGCTCGTAATAGCGGATGGTGGGCACCTTGACCCCGGTGCGGCGCGACAATTCTCCGATGGAGAGCATGAAAACCCCCTTGAACCTCTAGTGGCTAGAGATCCTACATCAGGGGAAACGCAATTTCAAAGAGGTGCATCATGGCTGGCTGCTGCGGACACGAAACCCGGTTCGAGGGGGTCTCGGCGGATTACAAGCGCAGGCTCTGGGCGGTGATCGCCATCAACGCGGTGATGTTCGCGGTGGAGATGACCGCCGGCCATGCGGCGCAATCGAAGGCGCTGCAGGCGGACGCGCTCGATTTTCTGGGCGATTCGCTCACCTATGGCATCTCGCTCGCGGTGATCGGGGCCTCGGTGCATATCCGCACCACGGCGGCCCTCGCCAAGGGGGTGAGCCTCTTTCTGATGGGGGCCTACGTGTTTGGCTCGACCGTCTACCAGGTGTTCTTCGTGACGGTGCCGGAAGCGCCGATCATGGGGGTGGTGGGCTTCATGGCGCTGGCGGCGAACCTCGCCAGCGTGCTCATCCTGATGCGCTACAAGGAGGGCGACGCGAATGTGCGCTCTGTCTGGCTCTGCTCGCGCAACGACGCCATCGGCAACGTGGCGGTGATGCTCGCGGCGCTGGGCGTGTGGGGCACCACCACCGGCTGGCCCGACCTTGCGGTGGCCGCGATCATGGCGGGTCTCTTCCTCTCCTCCTCGGTGCAGATCGTGCGGCAGGCGCTCGCGGAGCGCCGGGCCGAGAGCGCGGAGAAGGCCGGGGCATGAGCTTGGCCGGGCTCGAAAGCACGCTGCTCTGGGCAGGGCTCGCGGTGGCGGGGCTGACGCTCGCGGGGTTGGTCTGGTCGGCGCTTATTCCGGCGCGGCGGATCTGGCCGCCCGAGGCCTATGGCCCGCTCACGCCCTACGCGGTGTGGAGCCTGACCGGGCTTCTGGCGGGTGCGCTGATCGGGCTCGGGGTGCTGGGCTGGGGCGGCATGGGCCTGCCGCAGTGGGTGCGCTACGGCGCGGGCGGGCTGCTGATCGTGCTGGGCAACCTGGCGGTCTGGGCCGAGGTGGCGGCTTTCGGTTTCCGCAAGACGAGCGGCGCCGAGGGAGGGCTGCGCACCGATGGCCTTTACCGGGTGTCGCGCCACCCGCAATACGTGGCTGACGTGGCGATGGTGACGGGCTGGTGCCTGCTCGCGGCCTCGGCCCCCGCCGCCCTTCCGGGGGCGGGCGTGGTGCTGGTGCTGCTGGCCGCGCCGCTGGCAGAGGAGCCGTGGCTCGAGGAGCGGCATGGCGCGGCCTACCGGCGTTACAAGGCCCGCGTGCGGCGCTACCTCTGAGGCGGGATCAGCCCTTGGAGAGCATCCGGCCCAAGGGGCGGCCGCCGAGAATGTGGAGGTGGTAGTGCGGCACCTCCTGCACCCCGTGCGCGCCGGCGTTGGAGATGGTGCGGAAGCCCTCGCCGGAGCCGTCGATGGCAACGCCCGTCTTGCGGCAGACCTCTGCCGTGACGCGCATGAAATCGGCGATCTCGGCATCGGAGGCCTCGGCGGCGAAGTGATCGTGGCTCACATAGGCGCCCTTGGGGATCACCAGCACATGCACCGGGGCCTGCGGCTGGATGTCGTTGAAGGCGAGCGTGTGCTCGGTTTCGATGACCGTGTCGTTGGGGATCTCGCCGCGCAGGATCTTGGCGAAGATGTTCTGATCGTCGTAGGCATAGGGCATTCGGGGCCTCAATCTGCGTAAAGGTGCGGTATCGCGGTGATCTCTAGCGCCTTCTCCTGCGGGATTTCAAGGAAGCGCGAGAGCTGCCCGGCATTCTCCTCGGGGCTCTGCCATTCCTTCATCACGTGGTGATGCTCGAACTCGGCATCGCGGATCTGGTCGCTCTCGAAGGTGATGTCGCCGCGGATGGTGGGCAGGAGCCGCTCGAGCGTTTCCGGCAAGGTCTGCTCGCCGGCGAGGCCCACGCGCTTGGCATGGCCGATGAGGTAGTCATCGGTGAAGGCGCACTGGATCTCGAGCATGCGGGTGGTGGAGCGGTCGGAGGCGAAATCGTGCATCAGGTCGAGGTTGGAGGGATCCATGCAGATCACCAGCCTGTCTGTCTCGAAATAGTCGAAGAGCATGCGCATGAGCGCGCGGCGGTGGCGGGTGCGCTTGCCGAGCGTGGCCTCGATGCCGCCGAGATCGGGCAGGCGGGTGTGCTCTTCGTTGAAGAGGTAATCTATGGTGGGAATGTTGGCGATGGTGCGGACCCGCTCGAGCAGCCGCTTGGCGACATGCCATTTCTTGCAGATCACGATGAGCAGCTCGCGCTGGCGGCCGAGCGTGCTCTCGGTCTCCCAGAAGCGCGAGGCGAAGCGGCGGCCGATGCGCCCGCGCCCGGTGAGGAAGCGGAAGAGATTGCGCCCCTCGTCGGAGATCTGGAACGTCGCCTCGTTATCGGCGTAGAGCGCGCCGAGCCGCTGCTTGAGCTCCAGCGCCTCGGGGCTGATCTTGCGGGCGAAGAGCGCATCCTGGCTCAGCAGCAGATCGTAGTGATCGTTGTAGAAGGTCACCGGCATCCCGTAATCGGTGAACATCAGGAAGGTGAGCGTGCGCGAGCGGATCTCGCGCTCGGGCACGAGGTGGCGCACCAGCGTCTGGAAGAAGGTTTCATCCGGGATCCAGGTGGTCGCGAAAAAGCGCATCACGTCGCGCCGCTTGCGGGTGAAATCGAGAATCCACTCGATGGTGCGGCGGCGCAGGCACCACCACTGGCTGCCGATCTGGATCTGCAGATCCTCGGGGATGCTGCGGGTGAGGCGGAGCCGCTTCTGCAGGTTGTAGGAGGCGTAGAACCACCCCTTGCGCTTGCGCTCGTTGAAGTAGTGGCGGTAGATCAGCCGCTCTTCCTTCATGCCTGTCTTGATCCAGTCGCTCTCGAAGAAATCGAAGCTCTCGATGTAATCCACATCGGCGCTGTCGAGGAACTCATGCGCGAAGGCCGCCGATTTGACGGCCATGCAATCGCCCGAGAGCATGTAGAAATGGGTGGCGCGCGGAAAGGCCTCCACCGCCGCCTCGACGGCATGCAGCGAGGCCTGCACGAGCGACCACTCGCCCCAGCCGCAGCGGATGCGCCGGCGCGCGAAGGTGACATTCGGGTTGCCCTCGAGCGCCGCACGGATCTGGCGGTAATGCTCCTGGCTGGCGCTCGCATCGAAATGAATCGCCATGTAATCGCCCACGGCGGTGAGCATGCGCGCCTGCCGGATGATCGCCTCGGGATCCTTGTGGCAGAGCAATATGAAGGCAATTCTCGCCATGTGCGATGCTGTTTATCCCGCGATCCGGTTAACAATCATACTGTTAGATGGGATGGGGGCGCGAATAAACATCCTTTCACTGCAATATTGAACAGGCTAGAAACAGGAAACCCCGAAATCGGGGCAAGAGGAAGGCGGAGGCGGAGCGATGGGGTTCCCGGGCACATGGATGACCGAGAGCGAGAGCGTGGTGTATCGCGTCGTGCCCAAATGCGCCTGCTCGACGATCGGCCAGATCATGTATTTCTCCGATCACGGCAGCTTCTACGACGGCGACATTCACGATGCCACCGAGGGGCTGCACAAATGGGCGCAGGAAGAGAGCCAGGAGCTCATCCGGGCCAATGCGCAGGGGCATAAATCCTATGCCTTCACCTGCGTGCGCAACCCCTACACGCGCATCCTGTCGAGCTTCTTCGACAAGATCTGCGGCATCCAGCGCAACGGCAAGCGCTACCGGGGCAAGCTGGTGCCCCTGCTCGTGCAGAAATACGGCATCGAGGTGGGCGGCGAGGACGGCAAGGAGGAGTTCGACCAGATCCGCAGCTTCCGCCGGTTCCTGCTCTTCGCGCGCGACACCATCCGCTGGCGCAAGCCGATGGACCCGGACATCCACTGGTCGGCCATGTCTGGGCATGTCTCGACCTTCATCGTGAACGGCGGCACCTACGACAGGATCTTCTGGACGGAGAAGTTCAACGACGGGATGCAGCAGGTGCTCGACGCGATCGACACGCCGCACGCGGTGGATCTCGCCTCGATCCCGCGCTTCAACGAGAGCGAGGGGCATGGGCCAAAGCGCGCCCACCCGGTGGAAGACTATTTCGACGATCTCTCGATGCATCTCGTCTACGAGATCTACAAGCGCGATTTCGAGCTCTTCCACTACGATTTCGAGAACCCGGCCAACAAGATGCCCACGGGCGAGATCGACCTCGACGAGGTGCATGCCAAGCTCGGCGAGTGAGCGGCGGGTTTCGTGAAGTTTTTGTGAAGTTTTCGATTTCTTGATCTGGATCGGATCGGCTCTTGCGGCGCGCGCGCATCCTTGCGGCGTGCCATCAGAGGAGCCGCCCCATGAACGCCCCGATTTCCGACCTCACCCGCACCACGCCGGTGCACCATCCCTCCACATCCAACCGCCCGCCGCTGATCCGCGTGCGCGGCCTCAACCTATGGTATGGCGAGAAACAGGCCCTGATCGACGTGAGCTTCGATCTCTACCCCGGCGAGATACTCGCCTTCATCGGGCCCTCGGGCTGCGGCAAGTCGACCGCGCTCAAATGCCTCAACCGGATGCATGACGGCACCCGGGGTGTGCGGATCGAGGGCGGGATCGAGATGGACGGGGTGGATGTGAACCACCCCTCCATCGACCCGCCGATCCACCGCCGCCGCTTCGGCTGGGTGGCGCAGAAGCCCAACCCCTTCCCGATGTCGATCTGGGAGAACGTGGCCTATGGCGCGCGCATCCACGGCCTCACCCGCACCCGCGCCGAACTCGAGGCGCATGTGGAGCACTGCCTGCGCCGCGCCAATCTCTGGGACGAGGTCAAGGACCACCTGCACGACATGGAGGGCACCGCGCTGTCCGGCGGCCAGCAACAGCGGCTCTGCGTGGCGCGCTCGCTCTCCACCATGCCGGAAGTGCTGCTGATGGACGAACCCACCGGCTCGATCGATCCGATCGCCACCCGCAAGATCGAGGAGCTGATGCTGGAGCTGAAGCCCGACCACGCCATCGTGGTGATCACCCACTCGATGATGGAAGCGCGCCGGATCGCCGACCGGGTGGCCTATTTCCACCTCGGGCGGCTGCTGGAGATCGGCCCGAAGGAGACGCTCTTCACCGATGCCGAGACGCCGGAGGCGCGCCGCTTCATCGCGGGGAAATTCGGTTAGGGCGCGCCATGAGTATTTTCACCAAGAAGAAGCATGGGTGCGCGCCCGGATTGCGCCGGTTTGTGGCCAGGCCCGCTGCGTGCGCAGAGCCGGGCGCGGCTTCTCCTTGGGCGGTCATCGGCTCTCCAGCCTGTACCGCGCACCGACTATGCCGGACGGTTGGTTAACAAATCCTTTGAGCCTTCTTCTTGGGGAAAAATACTCAAATGGCGCTCCGGCTCAGATCAGGCCTTCGGCCCGGAACAGTGCCTTCACATCGGCCTCGGGGCGGGCGCCGTAATGGCCGATGACTTCCGCCGCCGCGATGCAGCCCATGCGGCCCGCAACGGCGAGGGGTTGGCCGGTGGCGATGCCGTAGAGGAAGCCCGCGGCGAACTGGTCTCCGGCGCCGGTGGCGTCGACGGGGGTGATTTCCTCCACCGGGACGGTCACGGTGTTTTCGCCCTCGACGAGCACCACGTCGTGGCCCGAGCGGGTGCAGACGACGAGGCCGCTCTCGGAGGCGGCTTGTTCGAGCGCGGCGCCGAGATCTTCGGTCTGGTATAGGGCGAGCCATTCGTGCTCGTTGCCGATCACGTAGTCGAGTTCGCGCACGAGGCGGCGGAAATCGTCGCGGTGGCGGTTGACGCAGAACGGGTCGGAGAGGGCGATGCCGGCGCGGCCACCGGAGGCGCGGCAGGCGCGGGCGGCGGCGAGGAAGGCCTGTTTGCCCTTGTCCTTGTCGAAGAGATAGCCCTCGAGGAAGAGCAGGCCCGCGCCGCCGGCCACGGCATCGTCGACATCATCGGGGCCCACCTCGGTGGAGATGCCGAGATAGGTGTTCATCGAGCGCTCGCCATCGGGGGTGACGAAGATCATCGAGCGGGAGGTGGGCAGCTCGCCGCCGCTGACCGGCGTGTTGACGAAATCGGTGCCGACGCGGGCCATTTCCGCCGCGTAGAAGCGGCCCAGTTCGTCGTCGCGGACGCGGCCGATGAAGCCGGTGGAGAGCCCGAGCGCACCCATGCCCGCGATGGTGTTGGCGACCGAGCCGCCGGACATCTGGGTGCGGTCCTGCATCTCGGCATAGAGCAGCTCTCCGCGCTCCTGCTCGATCAGCTGCATGATGCCCTTCTCGATGCCCATGCGGGTGAGGAAGGCGTCGTCGCACTGGCTGATGACATCGACAACGGCATTGCCGATGCCCACGGCCTGGTATTTCGTCATTGGGTCTTTTCCTCGTATTGGCAGAGATCGCGGATGATGCAGGTGGGGCACATGGGTTTGCGCGCCTTGCAGTGGTAGCGCCCGTGCAGGATGAGCCAGTGATGGGCGTGGCGCTGGAAATCCACGGGGATGTTATCCTCGATGGCGCGCTCGACGGCGTTCACATCCTTGCCGGGGGCGATGCCGGTGCGGTTGCCGACGCGGAAGATATGGGTGTCGACCGCCTGTGCGGGGTAGTGCCACCACATGTTGAGCACGACATTCGCCGTCTTGCGGCCGACGCCGGGGAGCGATTGCAGCGCGGCGCGGGAATTGGGCACCTCGCCGCCATAGTCCTCGACGAGGATGCGGGAGAGCTTCATCACGTTCTTCGCCTTGTTGCGGTAGAGGCCGATCGTCTTGATGTGCTGGATGAGGCCCTCCTCGCCGAGGGCCAGCATCTTCTCGGGCGTGTCGGCCAGCTTGAAGAGGTCGCGCGTGGCGCGGTTGACGCCGGCATCGGTGGCCTGCGCCGAGAGCGCCACGGCCACCAGCAGGGTGAAGGCGTTGACATGCTCGAGCTCGCCCTCGGGTTCGGCGCAGGCCGCCTGGAAGCGGGTGAAGATCTCGCGGATGGTGTGATAGTCGAGCTGCTTTGCCATGCGGTTTCTCATGCCCGGAATTGCGGGGATGCGCAACATTCGGGTCGCGGGGGGCGCGGGGTGCGGGTAGATTTGCGGGGAGAGACGAGGAATTGCGCCATGAATGCCGAACCGCAGCAGAGCTATCACTACCATGTCATGCGCCGGGCGATCGATGCGATCGACGGGGCGGAGGAGCCGTTGTCGCTGAATGCGCTGGCCGCCGAGATGCAGATGAGCCCGGCGCATTTCCAGCGGCTCTTCACGCAATGGGTGGGGGTCTCGCCCAAGCGCTACCAGCAATATCTGGCACTCGGGCAGGCGAAGGCGCTTCTGGCGGAGCGCTTCACCACGCTGGAGACGGCGCATGAGCTGGGGCTTTCGGGCAGCGGGCGGCTGCATGACCTCTTCCTGCGCTGGGAGGCGATGAGCCCGGGGGAGTTCGCCCGGAAGGGCGAGGGGCTGACCGTGCATTGGGGGTGGTTCGACAGCCCCTTCGGCCTCGCGCTGGTGATGGGCACGGAGAAGGGGATCTGCGGCATCGCCTTCGCCAGCGAAACCGGCGAGGCGGCGGCGATGGAGGATATGGTGGGGCGTTGGCCCAGGGCGCGGTTCGTGGAGGACCCGATGATGCTGCGCACCTGGGCGCTGGCGGCTTTCGGGGCGGGGGCGGTTGACGAGGTGGCGCCGCTTTACCTGATCGGCGCGCCGTTCCAGATCAAGGTGTGGGAGGCGCTGTTGCAGGTGCCGTCGGGCCATGTGACCACCTATTCGGAGCTCGCGAAGGCGGTGGGCAACCCCGGCGCCGTGCGCGCGGTGGGCACGGCGGTGGGGCGCAACCCGATCAGCCTGCTCATTCCGTGCCATCGCGCGCTGCGGAAATCGGGCGGGCTTGGCGGCTATCACTGGGGGCTGCCGGTGAAGCGCGCGATCCTCGCATGGGAGGCGGCGCGGGCGGAGGCCTGAGCCATTTGCGCGGATTGATGCCGAGCATTGCGCGGGTTTCCTCTTGGGATCGGGCGGCAAAATGCCTATGATGCGGCAAGACCCGAAGAACCGGGCAGACATGAAAGAGGCCTCATCATGATCAGAGCGCGTAAACCCATTCTTCTTCTCGCCGGCACATCGCTGCTTGCCGTTTCGGCCTGCACCGACCCGGGCCAGCTCAGCAATACCGCGGACCCGAACCGCAACACCAAGCAGGGTGCTCTGCTGGGCGGGCTTCTGGGAGCCGGGCTGGGCGCGATCGTTTCCGACGACAAGGCCAAGGGCGCGGTGATCGGCGGTGTGGCCGGCGCGGCGACGGGCGCGATTGCCGGCAGCTTCCTCGACCGGCAGGAGGCCGAGCTGCGCCAGAACCTCGCGAACCGCGACATCCGCATCACCAATACCGGCGACCGGCTCATCGTGACCATGCCGCAGGACATTCTCTTCGAGGTGGACAGCGCGACGGTGAACCCGGGCCTGCGCTCGGACCTGCTCGTGGTGGCGAACAGCCTGCAGAAATATCAGCAATCGCGCGGGCACGCGGTGGGCCATACCGACACTACCCGCAGCGCCGCCTATAACCAGAGCCTTTCGGAGCGCCGGGCGGGCTCGGTTGCGGCGGTGATGATCGACGGCGGCGTCTCGGCCGGGCGGATCGAGGCCTTCGGGCGCGGCGAGGACCAGCCCATCGCCTCGAACCTCACCGCCGAGGGCCGGGCGCAGAACCGCCGGGTGGAGATCGTGATCCTGCCGACCTCGTGAGGTGCCGATTTTCTCGCCTCCGGCGGGAGTATTTCAGGGAAAGATGAAAGCGTGGCGCGCGGTTGGAGTGGACCTCTGCCGCGCGCGCGGTAAGGTGTTGGCGGATCAAAGGGAGTGCCGCCGATGCCGCAGGGGTTGATTTCGCAGGCGCAGGTCGCCGATTTCCAGCGCGATGGCGTGGTGCTGATCGAGGGGCTTTTCGCCGATCACGTGGAGGCGCTGCGCGCGGGCGTCGAGCGCAACATGGCCGAGCCAGGGCCCTATGCCGCCGAGAACCTCAAGGCGGGCGAGGCGGGGCGGTTCTTCGACGATTACTGCAACTGGCACCGCATCCCGGAGTTTCGCGAGGTGATCGAAGGCTCGGGCGTGGCGCGGGCGGCCGCCGAGCTGATGGGCTCGCGCTCGGCGCAGGTGTTTCACGATCATGTGCTGGTGAAGGAGCCGGGCACCGCCAAGGCCACGCCGTGGCACCAGGACGGGCCTTACTATTTCGTGGAGGGGCGGCAGACGATCAGCTTCTGGGTGCCGCTCGACCCGGTGGAGGAGGCGAGCCTGCGTTGCGTGGCGGGCTCTCACCTCTGGGAGAAGCCGGTGCTGCCGACGCGCTGGCTCTCGGAGGAGAATTTCTACCCAGACCCGGAGGCCTACATGCCGGTGCCCGACCCGGACGCGGAGGGGATGTTGGTGCGGGAATGGCCGATGCAGCCGGGCGATGCGGTGGCCTTCAGCTTCGGCATATTGCACGGCGCGCGGGGCAACGAGACGACGCGGCGGCGGCGGGCTTTCTCGCTGCGGCTGGTGGGGGATGATGCGCGCTACGTGGAGCGGCCCGGGCGCACCTCGCCGCCCTTTCCGGGGCACGGGATGCAGCCGGGGCAGCGGCTCAGGGAAGACTGGTTTCCGGTGGTCTGGCCGCGCTAGGGCGCGAGGGTTTGGGGGAAGTGGCGTTGAGGGGACGTTGGAACAGAGCGCCGACGCGCGGACTCAAGGGGCGCAGCCCCGCCGCGCGATCGCTGGGCCGCCCCCACGGCCCGGCGATTGGTTGAAGTCAGCACATCGCTCTGATCTTTTGCGGAAGTTGCAAACATTAAGCGCTGCTGAACAACCGGCAGATCGCCGCGCCGCGGCCCAGCAATCGCGCGGCTCCTCACATAGTGGCCGAAGGTCCATTTCAAGCCGCTTCCTCCCGTTCGCCTGATGCTCCAGATCCTAGCCGAAGGCGAGGAAGAGCCCGGCAGCGGAGGTGATGCCGCCGAGCGCGCGGAGCGGCAGGCCGCCGCGCAGGGCGCGCATCGCGATGACCGCGAGGCCGATGCCGGCGGCGTGGAGCGCGGCGGTGGCAAGCCCGAAGCCCAGCCCGAACTCGAGCGCCTGCGCGCCGCCCAGCTCGCCGCCATGGGCGTGGCCGTGGAAGAGCGCGAAGCCGGCGACCACCAGCATGGCGGTGGAGCGGGCTGGCTTGAGCGCGATGGCGACGGCCACGCCCAGCACGATGATGGAGGCGAGGATGGCGGGCTCGACGAAGGGCAGCGGCGCGCCCGCCAGCGCGAGGCCGAACCCGGCGAGCATGGCGGCCACGAAGGCCAGTGGAAGCGCGATGAGGGCGCGGCCGCCGAGCTGCGCGGCCCAGAGGCCGACAGCGAGCATGGCCAGAACATGATCGAGCCCGAAGAGCGGGTGGGTGACGCCCGCCGCGAAGGAGCCGTATTCGCCGGGGGGAAGGTGGGCGAGGGCGGGGGCCGTGCCCGCGAGAAGAGCTGCGAGGGCGGTGGGGAGAGCGTGTTTCATGGCCGTGCGGCTCCTGTTGATCGCGTCGGGCCGAGGCTAGGGCAAGAGCCGGGGCTTCTGCTTACGGAGGTTGCTGGAGGGGGCTTTGCGCAGGCGAGCCGGGAGGCCTCTGCCCGAAAAAGCGCCGCTATTGGCGGAGATGCTTAACTTGTGACCTGATTTGGAAGCGACGGTGAGCCGCGCCCGGGCCGCACAAGGGGCGGCGGGCAGCGGAGGGAGGCCACCCCGCCTGCGGAGAGGCGGGGTGGGAGCGGCGTCAGCCGAAGACCTTGGTGAGCGCCTTGTCGGTCGCCTCGACGATCTGGTCGATGTCGTCTTTCGTGGCGATGAGGGCGGGCGAGTAGCAGAGCGTGTTGTTGTAGCCCGGGATCGAGCGGTTGGTGACCCCGATGATGACGCCCTGTGCCATGCAATCTGCCACCACGGCCTGCGCCTGTTTCTCGGGCACGGGCTCCTTGCTGGCGCGGTCGGCCACGAGCTCGGCGCCGAGGAAGAGGCCCTTGCCGCGCACGTCGCCCACCACGGCGTGCTTGTCCTTCAGGGCGTGGAGCTGGTCGAGCATGTAGGCGCCCATCTTCGTGGTGTTCTCGAGCAGGCCCTCCTCCTCGATGATGGCGAAGTTCTCGAGCGCCGCCGCGGGGCCGGCGGTGCAGCCGCCGAAGGTGGAAATGTCGCGGAAGTAGTCGAGCGGATCGGTCGCGTCCTCCTTGAACATGTCGAACACCTTCTCGTTCGTCACGCAGCAGGCGATGGCGGCGTAGCCCGAGGCCACGCCCTTGGCCATGGTCACGAAATCGGGCTCGACGCCGTAATGCTGGTAACCGAACCACTCGGTGCCGGTGCGACCCACGCCGCAGACGACCTCGTCGATATGCAGGAGGATGTCATACTTGCGGCAGATCTCCTGCACGCGCGGCCAGTAGCCCGGCGGCGGGGCGATGACGCCGCCGCCCGCTGTGACCGGCTCGAGGCAGAGCCCGCCCACGGTGTCGGGGCCTTCGGCGAGGATCACTTCTTCGATCGCGTTGGCGGCGGCCACGCCGTATTCTTCGCCGGAAAGATCCCACTGGGCGCGGTATTCGAGGCAGTGGGGCACCCGCACGAAGCCCGGGGCGAAGGGGCCGTATTGGGCGTTGCGCTCATCCTGACCGCCCGCCGACATCGCGCCGATGGAGGAGCCGTGGTAATCGCGGTCGCGGTAGAGGATCTTGTATTTCTTGCCGCCATAGCGCTTGTGGGCGATCTGGCGGATCATCTTGAAGGCCTTCTCGTTGGCCTCTGTGCCGGAATTGGTGAAATAGACGCGGCTCATGCCGGGCATCTTCGAGATCAGCTTCTCGGAGAATTGCGCGCCGGGGATCGAGCCGGCGGAGCCCGCGAAATAGTTGAGCTTGATGAGCTGGTCGCGCACGGCATTGGCGATGCGTTCGCGGCCGTAGCCGACGTTCACCGTCCAGACGCCGCCGGAGACGGCATCGAGATGCTCCTTGCCGTGCTGGTCCCAGACGCGCATGCCCTTGCCCTCGACGATGATGCGGGGTGCGGCCGTCTCGAAGGGCTTGTGCTGGATCAGGTGGTGCCAGACATGGGCGCGGTCGGCCTCGACCACGGCGCTCAGGTCGTTTTCAAGAAGTTTTCCGTCCATCGCGGATCTCCATCAGGTTGAGCCCGGCGCGGTGGCCGGGGGCGGGCGCGGGCGCCCTGCGGATGCATGTCTTCTGCCCCATTTGAGCGCGAAGACCCGTGAGTCTGATAGGGCCAGAACCAGGCGGTGTATAGAACCAGAAAGCGCCGCGCCGGGCGATCTAGCGCAGCGTCACCGCGCCCTTGAGCGTGTTCGTCGCCGTGCCGTTGGCCGGATTGGTGTTCGACATGAAGGTGCCGCCGCCCGAGGCCTGCAGCCAGACGCCGGTGCCGGCATTGATCGTCCAGTAGCCGTGGATGCGGCCTTGCGGATCCATCCGACGGGCTGTCCAGCCCATCAGCACCCTGTCGCCCTCGAGGCCGTTCAGAACACAGACGCCATTGCCCTGCACCGCGCCGCCCCGGGCCTCCATCACGCCGAAGCAGGGGCCGTTGAGCTGGTTCATCGGGTGGGTGGGGTCTTCCATCTCGAACTTGTTGTAGTTGGCGCGGGCATTCATGATGATGTGATCGGCGCCGAATTCGACGATCTCCGTCGTCGATTGCCCGGTGGCGACGCCGTCGCTGGTGAAGGCCTCGGCATGGGCCTGTGTGGTGAATGCCATGACCGCCGCCGTGGCTGCCCAGTGGATGAATTTCATAGGTTTTCCCTTCCCTGATCCCTGTTGTCTTGCGGACTTGCAACCGAGTGTAGGGGGCCGCGCGGGATTCGCGCAAGGGATGGGCAGTTTGCGGAACGGAAGCGCGCGCCGCCCGCGGGGCTGCACAAGAGGCCCTGATTGCGCCAGGCTTCGCAGGGCCGGGGCTCAGCTACGGGCATCCTTGGGCGAGCCCATGACAACGTAGGTCTGGATCGCGTTGACCTGCGGGAGGGTGCCGATGACATCGGTGTGGAAGGCCTTGTAGGCGGGCAGATCGGCCACCTCGATGCGCAGGAGATACTCGACCGAGCCGGTGATGTTGTGGCACTCCACCACCTCGGGCGCCACCTCCATCGCGCGCTCGAAGGCCTGCTGGCTCGATTTGGTGTGCGTGTTGAGCCCGACGGTGGCATAGGCTACAAAGCCTACGCCGAGCTTGCCCCGGTCGAGCACCGCGCGGTAGCCTCGGATGACGCCCTGCCGCTCGAGTTCCTGCACGCGGCGCAGGCAGGCGGAGGGGGAGAGCCCGACTCGCTCGGCGAGATCGAGGTTGCTCATCCGGCCATCGCGGGAGAGCTCTTGCAATATCTGGTCGTTTATCTGATCCATTGCCGTGTATTGTTGCAAATTTTTCCGATAAACGCAAAAGAAAGCAATTCAACTGCGTGAATGGCGGAGTAGGGTTGCGCGCATGACACTCGAGATTTTCACCGCTTTGGTCACATTCGCCTTCGTCACCGTGATGACGCCGGGGCCCAACAACCTGATGCTGATGGCCTCGGGGGCGAATTTCGGGTTTCGCCGCACGGTGCCGCACATGCTGGGCATCGGGCTCGGGTTTCCGTCGATGGTGTTTCTGGTGGGCGTGGGGGTGATGCAGGTTTTCGACCTGTGGCCGTTCTCCTACACGATCCTGAAGGTGCTGAGCGTGGGCTACCTGCTTTACCTCGCGTGGAAGATCGCCAATGCCGCGCCGCCCAAGGAGGCGCAGGCGGAGGGCAAGCCGCTCACCTTCGTGCAATCGGCGGCGTTTCAATGGGTGAACCCCAAGGCGTGGAGCATGGCGCTTTCGGCGATCACGCTCTACGCGGCGAGCCGTGATTTGTCGGCGGTGCTGTGGGTGGCGGGGATCTACGTGGCGGTGTCGATGGTCTCGACGACGACGTGGACGGTGGTGGGCCAACAGATGCGGCGGCTGCTGAAGAACCCGGCGCGGCTGAGGGTGTTCAACTGGCTGATGGCGGCGCTTCTGGTGGCGACGCTGGTGCCGGTGCTCTGGCCCGCGGGGTGAAGCAAGGGCGCGGA
>JAVKDQ010000063.1:0-22806 GCA_040222155.1 Roseovarius sp. | reverse complement strand
CCTAGTCTTCCACGCCTTCGACGATCACCAGATCCGCGCGCGCCGCAGCCTCGCGGAGCGCGCGGGCGGCGCTGTAGGCGGGGCTGTCGTAGCAGGCGCGGGCGTCTTCCGGGCTGGGAAACTCCACAACCACGGTGCGCGGCCGCGAGGTGCCTTCCCGCACCTCCTGCGCGCCGCCCCGCACGATGAACCGCCCGCCGAACCCCGCCAGCGCCGGGCCCACGGCCGCTCGGTAGCTCTCGTATCCCTCGGGGTCGCTCACCTCTACGTGGACGACCCAGTATCCCTTCGCCATGCGCCTGTCTCCTGCCGCGCCTTGTGCCGGCATCCTGACCGCGCGCGGGGCGATTGGCAATCCCGAGCGGTGCCGTGTTGCGGCGATCGTGGCGCGCCGGTCAATGGCCGCAGAGGAGCCACATTTGCTCCCAACTATTTTCGCTTTGTCGCGGCAGGGTGCGTTCCAGTGACGAGGATTGCACCGGCGGCGGAATTCGGAGCGCGTAACGATGCCATATGACAGGGTCGACTGGGCTTCCTGCCCGAAGGGTGAACAGCTCGAGCTTGCGCGTACTGCCTCGCGCGACGAATTGCGCCGCCTCGCGCGCGATTACGACTGGCGGAGCTATCCCGAGCCCGTGCTCACATGGATCATGGCGCAAAAGACCGTCGATCTCGGCACCGCGCTTACCGTCTTCTTCAACGGCGAACCGGAGCGGTTCAACTATCTCTCCAAGCGAGAGGTGCCCGAGGCCTATATCGGCGCCGCGCGGGCGCTCGACAACATCTGCCTGCGGGTCAACAGCGGCTTCTATCTCGTCGCGGCAGGGCAGAAGGTGGCGAACCGCGTGCGGCTCGAAAAATGGCTCGATTACCAGCAGGCCGACCGCGCCGAGGGCCGTCAGGGGCGGTGGATCCTCGACGAGCGCATCGTGGAGGGCGCGCTGAAGCCGTTGCGGCCGGTTGTGACAGGCGAGACCATGCCCGATATTGCAGCGCTCAAGCCCGTGCAGGGCGCCGGCGCGGTGCAGGCGTTCCTCCGTGAAGTGCTGAGCCGGGTTCTGCCGGGGCGCTAGGGGCGACGCCGGAAAGTTTCAAACTTTCCGGTCCGAAGTCTTCGAAAGACTTCGGTTGCGCAGGCTTCATACGAGCCGCGAGGTTTCCACTGCTGCGCGCACGAAGTCGGCGAAGAGCGGGTGCGGCGCGAAGGGTTTCGACTTGAGTTCGGGGTGGAATTGCACCCCGATGAACCAAGGGTGATCGGCCCATTCCACGATCTCCGGCAGACGGCCATCCGGCGACATTCCGGAAAACCTGAGGCCGCAGTCCTCGAGCTTTTCGCGATACTTGATGTCGACCTCGTAGCGGTGCCGATGGCGCTCGTCGATCGTGGTGGTGCCGTAGACCTGTGCCACTTTCGATCCTTCCTTCAGCACCGCGTTATAAGCGCCGAGCCGCATGGTGCCGCCCTTGTTGTCGGAGACCTTGCGTTTGACCTTCTCGTTGCCCTGAACCCATTCCTTGAGGTGGTAGACCACGGGCGTGAAACGTTTCTTGCCGGCCTCGTGGTCGAACTCCTCCGAGCCCGCGTTCTCCAGCCCCGCCACGTTGCGCGCGGCCTCAATCACTGCCATCTGCATCCCGAGACAGATGCCGAGATAGGGGATCTTGCGCTCGCGGGCGAATTGCGCGGCCTTGATCTTGCCTTCCGTGCCGCGCTCGCCGAAGCCGCCGGGCACGAGGATGGCGTGGAACCCCTCGAGATGCACCGCCGGGTCTTCCGTGTCGAAGATCTCGGCATCCACCCATTCCACCTGCACCCGCACCCGGTTGGCCATGCCGCCATGGGTGAGCGCCTCCTTGATGGATTTGTAGGCATCCTCGAGCTGGGTGTATTTGCCGACGATGGCCACCTTCACCTCGCCATCGGTATTGTGGATTCGGTCTTCCACGTCCTGCCACTTTGTCATGTCGGGCTTGGGAGCGGGGGAGATGTCGAAGGCGTCGAGCACCGCCTGATCGAGCCCTTCGCGGTGGTAGCTCATCGGCGCCTCGTAGATCGAGCGCAGATCATAGGCCGCCACCACGTGCTCCTTGCGCACGTTGCAGAAGAGCGCGATCTTCTCGCGCTCCTTCTCGGGGATCGGCTGCTCGGAGCGGCAGACGAGTATGTCCGGCGCGATACCGATGGATTGCAGCTCCTTTACCGAATGCTGGGTGGGCTTGGTCTTCAGCTCTCCGGAGGCCGCCAGATAGGGCAGGAGGGTAAGATGCATGAAGATGCATTGCCCGCGCGGACGGTCGTGAGAAAACTGGCGAATGGCCTCGAAGAAGGGCAGGCCTTCGATGTCGCCCACCGTGCCGCCGATCTCGCAAAGCATGAAATCCACCTCGTCGTCGCCGATGGCGATGAATTCCTTGATCTGGTTGGTCACATGCGGCACCACCTGGATTGTCTTGCCGAGGTAATCGCCCCGGCGCTCCTTCTCCAGCACATCCGAATAGATACGCCCCGACGACACGCTGTCGGTCATTCGAGCGGGAACGCCGGTGAAGCGCTCGTAATGGCCGAGGTCGAGATCTGTCTCCGCGCCGTCATCGGTGACGAAGACCTCGCCATGCTCGAAGGGGCTCATCGTGCCGGGATCGACGTTGAGGTAAGGGTCGAGTTTTCTGAGCCGCACCGAGAACCCGCGCGCCTGAAGCAGCGCGCCCAAGGCCGCCGAGGCCAGCCCCTTTCCGAGGGAAGACACCACGCCGCCGGTGATGAAGACATATCTCGCCATGCGTTGAAGCCCCCGTGTTTCAGGCCCTGATATTCGAGCCATTGGCTGCTCATTGGAATGAGGCCCGAGCACCCGATTCGGACGCTGCACCACGGGACTCAACTCATAAAGGATTCGCCCGGAACGCGCAAGGCGACCGCAACATGCTGTTGCGAAATACCCTCGCGACTCAAGCGGTTGTGGTCAGTCGGCGGTGGGTGTGAGGGGCGCGGTATCGCCCTCGCTGGGTGGCAGAAGGTCGCTGCCAAGCCCTTGATCGGCCCCGTCTTCCGGCGCCTCCGCCGCGGGCGGTCGATCTGTCAACCGGTCGAGCACCGACGAGCCCGCCGAGCTTTGCGCCGCGATGATTGTGAGCGCCATGGAGGTGGCGAAGAGCGAAAACCCGAGGATCCACGTCAGCTTGCCAAGCGCGGTGGCCGCCGAGCGCCCCGCCGTGGCGTTGCCGCCGCCGCCGCCCATGCCAAGCCCGCCGCCCTCGGAGCGCTGCAGCAGCACCACGATGATGAGCGTCAGCGTTAGGAGCAGGTGAACGAGCAGAATGACGTTTTGCATGAACGAGGGCCTTCGCGGTCTGGGTCAGGGCGCTATCTATGCCTTTCGGCGCCGCGCTGCAACCCGGCAAATCGGGCCCGCACGCCACGGCTGGCAACCATGCTACTCGTCCACGTCATCCATGTCGGCCTGCCCCGAGAGCCTGCGTCGGACATGGCTCCATGAGAGCCCGATCCCCAGCACCAGCGAAAGCGCTATGAGGCCGAGCCACACCCATTCGGAGGTCTGCGTGAGGGTGAGCAACTCGTAATCGTAGAGCACCCAGAGCAGCGCCCCTACGATCGCGAGCACAAGGAACATGCCGAACCCGCCGATCGATCGCAGCGTGGCGCGCAAGTAGATGATATAGCCCACGAGCAGCAGAAGCCCGAGGAGCACCGCGAGCGGCATCTGCTCCGACCAGTTCACCTGGACCCAGGAGGCATAATTCAAGTCCGTCGGATTGAAGGTCGCCGCGAGCAGAAAGAAGGCCACGCCCCAGCGCATCAGGAAACCGGTCATCGCATCCCCAAATACAAAGACCCCGGCAAGGTGACCCGGCGGCGGGCCGCTGTCTAGCCCCGAAGGTTGTTCGAGGCGTCAATTTCGAGGTTTCAACGCCGCGCGGCGGGCGCTATACCGGCGCGGGTTTGAAGCGCTAACGCGAAGAGGAAGATCATGGCCAACGTGGTTGTCGTGGGCGCCCAGTGGGGCGACGAGGGCAAGGGCAAGATTGTCGACTGGCTGTCCGAGCGGGCCGACGTGATCGCGCGGTTCCAGGGCGGGCACAATGCCGGCCACACGCTGGTGATCGACGGCACGGTCTACAAGCTGCATGCGCTGCCCTCCGGCGTGGTGCGCGGCGGCAAGCTTTCGGTGATCGGCAATGGCGTGGTGCTCGACCCGTGGCATCTCGTGAACGAGATCGAGGGCATCCGGAAGCAGGGCGTCGAGATCACGCCCGAGACCCTGATGATCGCCGAGAACACGCCGCTCATCCTGCCCATCCATGGCGAGCTCGACCGGGCCCGCGAGGAGGCCGCCACCAAGGGCACCAAGATCGGCACCACCGGGCGCGGCATCGGCCCCGCCTATGAAGACAAGGTCGGCCGCCGTTCGGTGCGCGTGGCCGATCTGGCCGACGCCGCCACGCTTGAAGCACGGGTCGATCGCGCGCTCACCCATCACGACGCGCTGCGCCGGGGCCTCGGCATCGACCCGGTCGACCGCGAGGCGCTGCTCGCCGCGCTGCGCGAGATCGCGCCGCAGATCCTGCCCTTCGCGGCCCCGGTCTGGAAGGTGCTGAACGAAAAGCGCAAGGCGGGCCGCCGCATCCTTTTTGAGGGAGCGCAGGGCGCGCTGCTCGATATCGATTTCGGCACCTATCCCTTCGTGACCTCCTCCAACGTGATCGCCGGGCAGGCGGCCACGGGTGTGGGCATCGGGCCGGGCGCCATCGATTACGTGCTCGGCATCGTCAAGGCCTACACAACGCGCGTGGGCGAGGGGCCGTTCCCTACGGAACTTCTGGATGACGACGGCCAGCGCCTCGGCGAGCGCGGCCACGAATTCGGCACCACCACCGGCCGCAAGCGCCGCTGCGGCTGGTTCGACGCCTGCCTCGTACGCCAGACCTGCGCCACCTCCGGCGTGAAGGGCATAGCGCTCACCAAGCTCGATGTGCTGGACGGGTTCGAGACGCTGAAGATCTGCGTGGGCTACGAGATCGACGGCGAGCGCCTCGATTACCTTCCCACCGCCGCCGACCGTCAGGCGCGGTGCCAGCCCATCTACGAAGAGATGCCGGGCTGGAGTGAAAGCACCGAGGGCGCACGCAGTTGGGCCGATCTTCCCGCCAACGCGATCAAATATGTGCGCCGGGTGGAGGAGTTGATCGACTGCCCGGTGGCGCTACTCTCCACCTCACCCGAACGTGACGACACGATCCTCGTGACCGACCCGTTCGCGGATTGAGGCGAAAGACCCGAGGCAGACGGAGAGAGAATGCCGAAACTGAGCTACAAGGCCCGCAGGCGCTGGTCGCTGGTGATCCTTCTCATCGGCCTGCCGCTCTATATCGTGGCGGCTGTCACGGTAGTGAACTGGCTCGAACGCCCGCCGATCCTCGTGGAGCTTCTGGTCTACGTGGTGCTGGGCTTCCTGTGGATGATGCCGTTCCGCTTCGTCTTCATCGGCATCGGCAAGGAAGACCCCGATGCGTCGCCCTCCGACAAGGGCTGAGCTTCGCGCAGGCCCTGCACTGGCTGCATGGTCATCGCCATTGAGTATTTTTGGCCAAGAAGAAGCATAGGCACGCGCCCCGGCTTCTTCTTGGCCCAAATATCTCCCCGCCGGAGGCGTCCCGCAGGTGCCAACCGCGCGCGGGGGCTTCAGGTGGCGTGCCGGGGCTCAGAGGGTGATGACCGTGCTTCCGGTGGTTTGCCGTGCCTCGAGGGCGCGGTGGGCCTCGGCCATGTCCTCGAGCTTGTAGCGCTGCCCGATCGTCACCTTCACATCGCCGCTCGCGACCTTTTCAAAGAGATGTTTCGCCATCGCCTGGCAGCGGTCGTGATCTGCGAGGAAGGTGAAGAGGGTCGTCCGCGTGACCTTGAGCGAGCCCTTTGCCGCAAGCGTCAGAAGGCTCACTGGCTCCACCGGCCCAGAGGCGTTGCCGAAGGAGATCATCATGCCGAGCGGCTTGAGGCAGTCGAGCGAGGCGTCGAACGTGTCCTTGCCGACGCCATCCATCACCACGTCGACCCCGGCGCCGCCCGTGGCCGCCTTTACCTCCGGCACGAAGTCCTTCTCGCGGTAATTGATGCAGGTCGTCGCGCCATTGGCCTCGGCAAGCGCGCATTTCTCGGCCGTGCCCGCCGTGCCGATCAACTCGATGCCTTCCGAGCGCGCCCATTGGCAAGCGATCAGCCCGACGCCCCCGGCCGCGGCGTGGAAGAGCACGCGCTGGCCCTTCTCGAGCGGCCATGTGCGGTGGAAGAGATACTCCACCGTCAGGCCCTGCAGCATCACCGCCGCGCCCTCCTCGAAGGAAACCCCCTCGGGCAGCGGGCAAACCTGCGTTGCGGGCATAACGCGGGCTTCCGAGTAGGCGCCGGGGGGCGTGGCCGCGTAAACCGCCCGGTCGCCCTCTTTCAGATGCGTCACGCCCTGGCCCACGGCCTCGACGATGCCGGCGGCTTCCATGCCGAGCGCGTGGGGCAGGGGCAGGGGGTAGAGGCCGGTGCGCTGGTAGACGTCGATATAGTTGAGGCCCACCGCCTTGTGCCGGATGCGGATCTCGCCGGGCCCCGGGTCACCCACCTCGCGCTCGACGAGCTTGAGCTTCTCCGGCCCGCCGGCCTCTTCGATGATGATGCTGCGTGCCATCTCTTTCGCCATGTTTCCCGGGCTCCTTCCCCTCGTTGCAGTCTTTCTCCCGCCCATATCTAACACCGCGCGCGGAAGGCTCAACGGAATTGCCGGTGTTGAAGCGCGTGCCCCGCTCGGGCAGAGTTGCCTCTGGACCTGCCCGAAAGGAGCCCCACATGCGCGCCTGTCTTGCCGCCATTTTCCTGGCCGCCACCTTCGCCCCGCCGCTTGCCGCCCAGCAGGCGACGGATGCCGTTGCGCCCGAAAGCCATACAGAGGGTGCGCCGGCCACGCCCTTTGCGGGCCTCGCCCCCGCGACACTGGCGGCGCTCGAGGCAAAGGAGGCGGGAGAACCCACCAAGGCTCGCGACTGGATGATCGCCGCCGCCAACCCGCTCGCGGTGGAAGCGGGCGCGGTGGTGCTGCGCGCGGGCGGCACGGCGGCAGATGCGATGGTGGCAGTGCAGGCGGTGCTGGGGCTCGTGGAGCCGCAAAGCTCGGGCCTCGGGGGGGGCGCCTTTCTGCTCTGGTACGATGCCGAAACCGGCGCGGTCACCTCTCTGGACGGTCGCGAAACCGCGCCGCTTGCGGCCACGCCACGGCTTTTCCAGACCGAGGCAGGCGAGCCGCTCGATTTCTTCGACGCGGTCGTTGGTGGGCGTTCGGTGGGGGTGCCGGGCACACCGGCGCTGATGGAGGAGGCGCATAGACGCTGGGGCAAGGCTGAGTGGCACGGGCTCTTCGCTCCAGCCATCCGTCTCGCCGAAGAGGGCTTCGCCGTCTCCCCGCGCCTTGCCAGCATGGTCGCCGCCGATGCGGTGCGGCTCACGCGCTTCGCGCCCACGCGCAATTACTTCTTCCCTGAGGGCAAACTGCTGGAAGTGGGGCAGACCCTGCAGAACCCCTCCTACGCCGATACTTTGCGCATCCTCGCCCGTGACGGGGCCTCGCCCTTCTATACCGGTACCATCGCCGAAGACATCGTTCAGACCGTTCGTGAGGCACCTGGCAACCCCGGCGTCTTGGCTCCGCTCGATCTTGCGATCTACCAGGTGCGTGAGCGCGCCCCGGTCTGCCCCGAATATCGTGGTTACGCGGTCTGCGGAATGGGGCCACCCTCCTCCGGCGGGCTCACCGTGGGGCAGATCCTCGGGATGCTGGAGGCTTACGACCTCGCCACGCTCGGCCCCGAGAGCCCGGAAGCGTGGCGGCTTATCGGCGACGCCTCTCGCCTGGCTTTCGCCGACAGGGGCCGCTACATGGCCGACAGCGATTTTGTGCCGGTGCCGGTGCAGGGCTTGATCGACCCGGGCTACCTCGCGCGCCGCGCCGAACGCCTCGACCGCGCCACGGCGCTCGACGAGGCCACACCCGGCGAGCCGGAATTCGACCATGCGCTCAACTGGGCCGACGACATCTCGCTCGAATTCCCCTCTACCTCCCATATCTCCATCGTCGACAGCTACGGCAATGCGCTTTCCATGACGACCACCATCGAGAACGGCTTCGGCTCGCGGCTGATGGTGCGGGGCTTCCTGCTCAACAACGAACTGACCGATTTCTCCTTCCGCTCCCATGAGGAGGGCCGGGCCATCGCCAATGCCGTGGCACCGGGCAAGCGTCCGCGCTCCTCGATGGCGCCCACGATCGTGCTGAAGGAGGGCAAGCCGGTGCTGGTGATCGGCTCGCCGGGCGGCAGCCGCATCATCGGCTTCGTCACGCGCGCCATCATCGCCCATCTCGACTGGGGTATGAACGCGCAGGAAGCGCTCGACGCGCCCAATCTCGTCAACCGGTTCGGCACCTTCGACATAGAGGCTGCCCGTGTGCCCGAGGCGCTGGCTACCGGCCTCGCGGGGCTTGGCTTCGAGGTGAGCGCGCGGCCGCTTGTCTCGGGGCTTCACGCCATCGCGCGCACGGCCGACGGGCTTGAAGGCGGAGCCGATCCGCGGCGCGAGGGCGTGGCCTTGGGCGAGTAGCGCGCCTGCGCCTCCGAGGCCCGCAAATCGCCCTTGCCGAACCGGAATTTCGCCCCATTCCGCTGGCAGTTTGCTGCGCGATCCAGGTAACCGGAGCGTGCTTTCATGTTCAATTCCTATGCTTTCGGCTTCGTCGGTGTCGCCGCAGCGCTGGTAATCGGCGCCGATTACGTTGTGCAATCCAAAGCCAATGGCGCCAATCCCGGCGAATATGCGCTGGCAAGCTATGTTGGCAACTATTCGGAACGAATCGAGAGCACCGTGGCGATGTTTGACCGGATGAAGCGGCAAACGGAGGAGGCGCGCGTGCATCTGCCCGAAGCGCCTGAAGGTTGGGAACGGCGCGACTGGGATGCCACCAACGCGGAGGCGGATGCAATTCTCGCGCGGCTGCATCTCGTAGAGCAGATGGCCTTCAAGGATGCGCTCAAGACTGCAAAGCGCATCGCGCGCACCGATGCTTGGGAGTATGTGCAGGGCGGCCAATCGGTTCGCCTTGCCGCACGCTTCACCGGCCATTCCTCCGAGGACAAGCGGATCACGGCCATGGGCGTGCCGCTTTCGGGCGCGTATTTTGGCCGGGAGGGGGCCACATACACGCCCTTCGCGGTGGTGCGCGGTGTGCCCTTTTTCGAGGTCGCCGGCCCGGAAAAGGAAGGCGGCGCCGCGCTCACGGTCGAGGCGTTTCTCGGGCCGGATATCATCCTGGGAGCGGCCACCGACGGCAGCCCCGAGACGCTGAAGGCCTTCCTCGAGCTCGTGGATTACGACAATCTCAACCTGATGCTCGATGAGCCTCTGGCCGCGATCGGCAGCGCGGCTGAGCCGCTGGGAGAGGCCGGCAAGCAGGCGCTCTTCACCCATGCGATGGCTGCGCATTACGGGGCCGGGGCGGCGCTTGCCGCCCTCGCGCCCGATGCCTCCGCCGGTGCACAGCCTGTCGCGGCAACGCCCGCGAAACCGGTAACCGGCACTCTCAAGCTCAATGGCGGGCAGGCGCTGGGGCAGCGCGATGGCATCAAGCGCGTGACGGTCGGCCAATCCTCTGCGAACGGCCCCAAGCGGCTCGAGCTTTCGGGCGGGCGCGCCTGCCTCGGCGGCTCTGGCAGCCTTTGCGACTGATCTGGTCGCTCGCGCTCGAGGGCACGCGCGCACGAGGTATTTGAGACAAGAAGAAGCAGGGCGGGGCGGAAGCGCCCGGCCCCTCTTCGGTCCGGATCGGCCTCCGGTGGCCCGCGTCGGTTTTGCGCGTCTTTATGTCGGCTGAAACCGCCGCGTATTCACAATCATGCTAAAACTCCCCGCAAATCTGCCGCAAGGAGTCGCAGCGCATGAAAACCCAAGTCAAAGCCCTTGTCGTCGGCGGCGGCGCCGTTGGCACCTCGATCGCCTATCATCTGGCCCGCGCGGGCTGGGAGGATGTGATGCTGATCGAGCGCGACGAGCTCACCTCCGGCTCCACATGGCACGCTGCCGGGCTGCTGCCGCTCTTCAACATGTCTTACGCCACTACCCATATCCACAAGTACTCGGTGGATTTCTACAAGACGCTTGAGGAGGAAACCGGCCTCAATGCGGGCTTCTATGTGGTGGGCAACCTACGCATGGCACAAACCGATGCGCGCATGGACGAATATCGGCTCTACGCCTCCACCGCCGAGACCTGCGGCGTGCCCTACGAATGGATGACGCCTGCCCAGATCAAGGAGCGTTGGCCGCTGGTGCGCACCGAGGATCTGAAGGGTGCGATCTACCACCCGACCGACGGCTATATCAACCCGGCCGACGTGACGATGGCGATGGCCAAGGGCGCGCGCCAGCGCGGTGTGATGATCGAGCGCAAATGGCAGGCCGACGCCTTCGAATGGAAGGGCGATCACTGGGACGTGACGCTTACCAAGATGGTGGAGAAGGGCGGCAACCTCGTGCAATCCGAGGAGCAGATCGTCGTCAGTGCAGAGCATGTCGTCACCGCCTCGGGCAACCACGCGCAGCGCACCGCGAAGCTCTTGGGCATCAAGATGCCTGCGCTGGTGGTCGAGCACCAGTATATCGTCACCGAGCCGGACCCGGCGCTGCAGGCCTACCGGCAGGAGGGCAACCCCGAGCACCCGGTTCTGCGCGATGCCGATGCCAAGTGGTATGTGCGCGAGGAGCGGGGCGGCTGGATCCTCGGGCCCTATGAGGAAGGCGCGCCCGCGCGGTTCGAATATGGCGTGCCCGAGAGCTTCCGCGCCGATCTTTTCCCGCTCGATCTGGAGCGGATCGAAGAGGAATACATGTCGATGATCCACCGGCTTCCCTCTTCGGAAACCGTGGGCCTCAAGGACGACTATAACGGCCCGATCTGCTACACCCCCGATGGCAACCCGCTCGTTGGCCCCGCACCGGGGCTGCGCAACATGTGGCTGGCGGAGGGCTTCTCCTTCGGCATCACCGCCGCGGGTGGCACCGGCTACTATCTCGCGCAAATGATGGTGGAGGGCGAGGCCGAGATCGACATGGCGAGCCTCGACCCCAAGCGTTATTCGCAAAACTGGATGACCACCGAGTTTGCCGCGCGCAAGAACGAGGAATGCTACGCGCATGTCTTCATCCTGCACCACCCGGATGAAGAGCGCGAGGCCTGCCGCCCGCTGCGCACCGCGCCCGCCTATGACCGGCAGAAGGCGCGCGGCGCGCAGTTCGGCTTCGTGAACGGATGGGAACGCCCGAACTATTACGGCCCGCTCGACGCGCCGGAAAGCTTCGACCATGACGCGCGCAGCTTCCGCCGGGGCGGCTGGTGGCAATATGCCGTGGAAGAGGCCAAGGCCATCCGCGAGGGCGTGGGCCTGATCGACGCCACCGCCTTCACCAAGCATATCGTGCAAGGGCCGGGGGCAACGGCGTTTCTCGACTGGTTCACCTGCAACAAGCTGCCGAAGGTGGGCCGTATCAACCTCACCTACGCGCTCACCGCCCACGGCACCACCCGCACCGAATACACCATCGTGCGGCTGGCGGAGGAGAAGTATTATCTCGTCTCCGCGGGCGCATGGACGGAATATGACGCCGATTACCTGAAGAAGGCGATCGAAGACAAGGAAGCCGAGTTCGGCCGGATCGAGCTTCAGGACGTGACCACGCAATGGGGCGTCTTTGCCATCGCCGGACCGAAATCGCGCGATGTGCTGAAAGAGGTGATCAAAGACGCCGAACCCGAGACCGCGCTTTCCAACAAGCGCTTCCCGTGGCTTTCGGCGCGTCAGATCGAGCTGGGCATGTGCCCCGTCAACGCCATCCGCGTGGCCTATACGGGCGAGCTCGGCTGGGAGCTGCACCACCCGATGGAGATGCAGAACTACCTCTTCGACCTGCTTGAAAAGGCTGGCGAAAAGCATGGCATGAAACTGGTGGGCGCGCGTGCGCAGAACTGGCTCCGGCAGGAGAAGAGCTACCGCGCCTTCGGCAACGAACTGGGCCGCGACGCCTCGCCCCTCGAGGCAGACCTGCCGCGCTTCGTTGATCTCGATAAGGACTTCCACGGCAAGGATGCGATGGTGAAGACCGGCGTGCGCGTGAAGTGCTGCACGCTCCTCATCGACGGGCCGGAAGATGCCGATCCGTGGGGCCGCGAAGTGCTTCACACGGAAGATGGCACCCGCGTGGGCCGGCTCACCTCGGGCGGCTACTCGGTCGCTTTCGGCAAATCCATCGGCATGGGCTACGTGACGCCCGAGCACGCGGTGGAGGGCACGAAGCTCAAGGTGCTGATCATGGGCGAGTTGTGGGATGCCGTTGTGACCTGCGACAGCCCCTACGACCCGAAGAACGAGGTGATCCGCAAGGATGGGTGAGCAACGCGGTCATCGGTGGCTCTTGTTGCCGATGGCGGCACTCTGCCTCGCTTTGTCCCTTCTGTACTCGTTCAACCCTATATCGAAGGGAGCGGAAGGGTATGCAGGCCGGGTCGCCTCCGCGAGTGCCGTTGTTTATGTATCACTTCGAACGCTGAATGCATTTCTGTCTACTGCGCAGGAAGCGGAAGTCGGCCTTTCGGTTGGCGCCTCTGCATCCTTCCAGCCACTCAAAACCCTAGAGCCGATAGACGACACAATCGAGCGTATCGCGGCCATGGTCTTCGGCATGATGGTCGTTTCGGGCGTCCTGTCGGTCGCGACGGGCCCGATTGGTGCAATCGGTTTTGCCATGGCGGGTCTTGGGTTGGTTTCCATGTATCTCTCTCCGCGCATACGCGTCGGTCGCAAGCTTCTCCTTTACGGCGCCTTCCTGGCGATTGCCCTGCCTCTGTCCTACTGGATTTCGGGAGGTTTGGCAGAAGTGATGACCGGGCAAAAGTGGGACGAAAACCAGCGCATCGTCAACGAGATCGTCAAGGGTGTCGAAACGACCTCTGCCGACACCAACGACGAAGGCTGGTTCGCGGAGTTTTTTGAACAAGGGGATGCCGTGAAGCGCTACACCACGCTAGCGACACGGATCGCCTCAGAAGCCGACACCTTGATCAAGAGCTACATCGAACTGCTGGCGGTGCTGGTCTTCAACCTGATCTTGTTGCCGCTGATCCTGATCGGTGGCGTGTTTGTGCTCTTTCGCTGGCTTGCCAACGACGCGTGGGAGTAAGCTGGTACCTGGGTGTTCAAAACGCCTCCGGCCGGGCCTCACGCGCCATGTGATCGAGCACCGCGTTCACGAATTTGGGCTCCCGGCCTTCTGGATAGAAGCTCTTGGCGATGTCGACGAATTCCATGATCACCACCTTGGGGGGCGTGTCGGTGGCGACCATCTCGGCCCCTGCGATGCGGAAGAGGGCGCGCAACGTCGGGTCGATGCGGTCGATCGGCCATTTGGCAACCAGCGCGCGGTGCGTCATCTGGTCGATCTTGGCCTGCCAGTTCACCGCCTGCTCGAGAAGCTCGCGGAAGAGATCGATATCGCCATCGGCCATGTCCACGCCCTCTTCCACCTCTGCGCCGAAGCGGTGCGAGAGAAACTCCCGCGCCACCGCATCCACGCTCTGGTTGGAGTGCTCCATCTGGAAGAGCGCCTGCACCGCGTAGAGACGCGCGGCAGACCGCATCCGGCGGCGCATGTTGCCCGAAATCGCCTTGGCCTCTTCCGTCATGGGTGGGTCAGTCCTCGTTGCCGCTCTTGGCGGGGTGTCCTTCGGTGCCGGGGATGAACCCCACGCCTTTTCTCAGGCCGCCCCACTTACGGGCGAGCGCGATCAGATGCAAGGCCGCAGCGGCGGCGCCGGCGCCCTTGTTCATGCGCTCCGGGTCGGCCCGCGCCACGGCTTGCTCGCGGTTCTCCACGGTAAGAATGCCGTTGCCGAGAAGTAGCCCCTGCAGACCCAGAAGCGTGAGGCCGCGCGAGCTGTCGTTGCAGACGGTCTCGTAATGCGTCGTCTCGCCGCGGATCACGCAGCCGAGCGCCACGTAGCCGTGAAAATCGCGCATCCGGTCGGCCATGGCGATGGCGGTAGGGATCTCGAGCGCGCCCGGCACTTCTTCGATCTCGTAGCTTCCGCCCGCGGCCTCTATCTCGGCCACTGCGCCCTTGATCATCATGTCGGCGATGTCCCGGTAGAAGGGGGCGACGACGATCAGAAGCTTCACGGGCGTGTCGAATTCGGGGCGGGGCAGGGTGTATTCGGTACCGGCCATGAGGTTATCCTTTCCTGAGGGGCCGCGTGCCCACGATGGAGATGCCATAGGCGTCGAGCCCCAGGTAACGCGTCTCCGGATTGTCGGTGAGAAGAACGAGCTTGTGCAGCCCCATGGTCGACATGATCTGTGCGCCAAGCCCTGTCTGCTTGATGGTGCGGGGCGCGTCATCCTCCTCGATCTCTCCAGCGAGCTTGGGCCGGGGCTGGCGGAAGAGGAAGATCGCGCCGCGCCCCTCCTCGGCGATGATCTCCATCGCGCGGGGCAGCTTGCCTGTGGGCCGGCCGGCCTCGGCGCTCAGCCCGATGCCCAGCACATCCTCCAGCGCGTTGAGCGCATGGGTGCGCGCCAGCACCGGGTTGCCATCGGCAATATCGCCCTTGATCAGCACTACGTGCTCGGTGCCGCTGATCTGGTCGGCGAAGATGCGCATTTCCCAGTCGCCGCCATGCGAGGATATCACCCGGTCGCGCCGCACTTCGCGCACGAGGTTGTCGTGCTTGTGGCGATAGGCGATGAGATCGGAGATCGTGCCGATCTTCATGCCATGTTCCCTTGCGAATTCCACGAGGTCGGGAAGGCGGGCCATCGTTCCGTCTTCCTTCATGATCTCGCAAATCACGCCCGCCGGGTAGAGCCCCGCGAGCCGCGCGATATCCACCGCGGCCTCGGTATGCCCGGCACGCACGAGCACGCCGCCATTGCGGGCGCGCAGCGGAAAGACATGGCCCGGAGTCGCGATGGAGGCGGCCGTGTTCTGGTCGTTGATCGCGGTGGCGATGGTATGGGCGCGATCGGCCGCCGATATCCCGGTGCTGACGCCCTCGCGCGCTTCGATCGACACGGTGAAGGCTGTTTCGTGGCGCGAAGAATTGTGCATTGCCATCATCGGCAGGCCGAGCCTGTCGATCCGCTCGGCGGTGAGCGGCAGGCAGATCAGCCCGCGCCCGTGGGTGGCCATGAAATTGATGGCTTCGGGCGTGGCGAATTCGGCGGCGATCACCAGGTCGCCCTCGTTCTCGCGGTCCTCGTGATCCACGAGGATGAACATCTCGCCCTTGCGCGCGGCAGCTATGATCTCCTCGGTGGGGGAGATCGCGCTGCGCAGCTCGGCCTCCACCGGGCCGGGCGTCTCGAAGGCTTGCGTATTGGGCATGTCGAATTCCCTTGCCGTCTCAGGCCTGCGAGATACCCCAAGGCCCGCCAGATGGCCAGAGCGAATGGGCCTGCGCGCTGAGCGTCGCTGGTGCCGGAGTCCGGCCGGATTTGCGAGGCGCCCCCCGTGCCGAACGGCCCTTGCGCAACGCGCCGCAGGCCCCACATCTGCCTTCAAAAGCGGCACGGCCCGGCGAAACCTTGCCGCTGCGCCACACCGCCGCAACCGACCTCACGGCGTTGACTTGAGTGTAACCGGTTCTGTGTTAGGTTGGGCCTTGGACAAGAAGGGAGTCGAGCCGTCATGCCGCAACTCATTCGCCTCTACATCAAGAACGTCGCCATCGGGTTCGGTCTTGCGGGGGTGTTCGTTGCGATGCTGCTCTGGTTCGACATCGCAAATCTCTGGCACCTCATCTCCACGTCCGACAAGGGCTGGATCGCGCTGATCGCACTTTGGGTCTCCAACGGCGTGATCTTTGCGGGTGTGCAGTTCGGCATCGCCGTGATGCGCCTCAAGGATGACGACGATGATGACGATCATCATGGCGGGCTGCGCCAGCGCGTTATGCAGCGCGAATATGCCACCATCCCCGTGCGCGTCGACGCGCAGCGCCGAGACATCTTCCGCAATACCAAGCGGTGAGGGGCACTCGGTTGCACTGAGCGCTTTCCGGGCTCACTTGGATCTACTCTGAGGAAAAAAGGTGTGACGGGCCCGCACGCGACCGTTTGGTTATCTCATTCCCGAGGACCTGTATGTACAGGTGGGCGCCGGGTAACCGGACCAGGGCCCGGACAGAGCCAGCTCCCTCGGAATTGCTTAAGGCCACCGGAATGCAACCGTTCACGAGAAGGGCAGCACCCGTCACATCACGACAGTTAGTCCTTTGCCGGGGCCACGACAAGGGGTTGCGTGCGTTCTCTTTTTGTTCATATTTGTCGCATGGATGACACGGCTCCCAAAACGCTCCTTCCGGGCCAGTTGCTGGCGCGTGGCGTCTGCCGCCAACTGGCCGAGCATGACTTCGTGACCATCGAGGAGTTCACGCCCGAGCGCGGGCGTCGGCTCGACGTTATGGCGCTGGGGCCGAAGGGCGAGCTCTGGGTGGTGGAATGCAAGTCGAGTCGGGCCGATTTCGTCTCCGACGGCAAGTGGCAGGGCTATCTTGACTGGTGTGATCGGTATTTCTGGGCAGTCGATGCAGAGTTTCCCACCGAGCTTCTACCGCCGGAGACCGGGCTGATCGTGGCCGATGCCTATGATGCCGAAATCCTTCGGATGGGTCCGCTCACGAAGCTCGCACCTGCCCGTCGCACGGCGCTTACGCGCCGTTTCGCACGCCATGCGGCCCGGCGCCTCGCGCAGCTGCGCGACCCGATGATCTGACTACTTGCGGGTTTCCGCCACGCGTGCCGCCGCGAGGATCTCCTCGGCGATCTCGCGCGCCTCGTCCGGCTCGAAATCCATGGGGATCTCAACGCCGTCCGCTTCGATGAAAAGCCGCACCATGCCGCGATCGGTGGGGCCGATCTGCAGGTTGGCCTCGATATCGCGCTCGCTGTTGATGCCCATTGGCTCTCTCCTGAAAAAGCCCGATGCGCATAGAGCGTTCCGGCTTGATTGGCAAGATGGATTGCGCTTGGCTCACGGCATGACAGCCTCAACGATCCGCCGCTTCGAGCCCGCCGATGCCTCTTGGGTCATCTCCCGCCACGCGCAGCTTTATGCCGAGGAGGCGGGCTTCGATGCCAGCTTCGGAGCGGTCGTGCGCGACGTGGTGGAGAGCTTCGTGGCCAACCATGACCCGGCCTGCGAGCGTGGCTGGATCGCGGAGCGGGGCGGGCAGCCTAAGGGCTCGATTTTCTGCTGTAAAACAGATGCTTGCACGGCGAAGCTGCGGCTCTTTCTGCTCGAGCCCGAAATGCGCGGGCACGGGCTGGGCGCGCGCCTGCTGGAAACCTGCCTTGGCTTCGCCCGCGAGGCCGGCTACGCTCGTCTCCGCCTTGCCACGCATGAGAGCCACCTCGCCGCCTGCGCGCTTTACGCGCGGCGCGGCTTCACGCTTCTTTCGGCGCGCCCGGTGCGGAACTACGGGCAGGACCTTGTGGAGCAAAGCTGGGAAATCGCGCTCTAAAGGCCTTGCGTTCATCGGCGTCAAAAGATAAATCGCCTGCCAGTGCCGCCTTAGCTCAGTAGGTTAGAGCGCTAGATTGTGGATCTAGAGGTCCCCCGTTCGAGCCGGGGAGGCGGTACCATCAAGCTAAATCTTGCAGATCCTAATCGCGCTCCAGCACGATCGTTTGGCGCAGCGCCCCCGTTTCGGTGTCGTAGATGAGGATGCGGTCATCCTCCGTCACCACCGCATACCAGCCCGCGCCGCGGGTGAAGGCCGTCGCCTCCGCCCCGTCGGGCAGAGAGATGCTCGCCGGCAGTGCGGGCCCCGACGCCGCCGAGAAGCGGATGACAAAGAGCACCACGATGATTATGAAACCCAGAACCATCGTTACGGTCAGCACCGTCACCAGCAGGCGCAGGTATTTCACCGTTCCGGCGTCCACCGGTTGATTTTCGGGGGAATTCGTCATGGGCGCGGCCCTTTTGTCCTTTCGGATCGCGGCGTCGCCGCCGCCCCGCCTTGATAAGGCGCTTTCGCGCGATGTGCCAGCGGAAGCGGCGCTCTCGCGCACCCGGCTAGCGCGGCTCATCTCCGAGGGCTGCGTGCGGGTGAACGGGGCGGCACGCACCGATGCCAAGGCGCGGGTGGAAGAGGGCGACCTCGTGGAGATCGCGCTGCCCGAGGCGGCAGAGGTCGAGACGCGACCCGAGGAGATCGCCCTCGACATAGTCTTCGAGGATGACGACCTGATCGTGCTCAACAAGCCCGCCGGCATGGTGGTACATCCCGCGCCGGGCAGCCCCGGCGGCACGCTTGTCAACGCGCTCCTGCACCATTGCGGTGCCGCGCTCTCCGGCATCGGTGGCGAGAAACGGCCCGGCATCGTGCACCGGATCGACAAGGACACCTCCGGCCTGCTGGTGGTGGCGAAATCCGACAGGGCGCATCACGGGCTCGCGAAACAGTTCGAGAAGCATACGGCCGAGCGAAAATATCTTTGTGTTACCAACGGGGTGCCGGATGCGGCTGATCCAAGGCTGAGAGGCTTGCGCGGGGTCTCCTTCGAGCCGGGAGGTATTCTCAAGATCACCACGCGCCTCGCCCGCCACAAGACGGATCGGCAGCGGCAGGCGGTGCTCTTCGCGGGCGGTGGGCGCCACGCGGTGACACGGGCGCGGGTGGTCGAGCCCTTCGGCACGCCGCCTTGCCTTGCGTTGGTGGAGTGCTGGCTCGAAACTGGTCGCACCCACCAGATCCGCGTGCACATGGCACATGCGGGCCATGGGCTTGTGGGAGACCCGACCTATGGCGGAAAGCGCAAGCTGCCCGCCAGGGCGCTCTCCGAGCGTGCCTTCGCCGCTCTCGCGGGGTTTCGTCGACAGGCGCTCCACGCGGCGGTTCTGGGCTTCGCGCACCCGGTTTCAGG
The DNA here is from genome assembly GCA_040222155.1 of Roseovarius sp. GTDB lineage: Bacteria > Pseudomonadota > Alphaproteobacteria > Rhodobacterales > Rhodobacteraceae > Roseovarius. The sequence continues at coordinate 3,777 of JAVKDQ010000063.1, read as the reverse complement.
CGAGGCCATGCGCTTCGAGGCGCCGCCGCCTGAGGATTTCTCGGAACTTCTGGCCGCGCTGCGGAGTTGACCCGTTGATGAAATGCTTCGCACGGTTGCGTGAAAAGCCTGTCACAGATCTGGCGGTTCGTCGCGGAAAGGAGCATATCAAACCGAACGAAACGGTTCACTTGACTTGAATCGCCGTCAAGCGCGCCTAAATGCATGTTAAGCCCATAAACATTGGGCCACATCTGTGGAGGGACCAAGGCCGTGAGCAACTACGCAAATCTTCCCGCACCGACGCCGGAAGGCGGGCTGAACCGGTATCTTCAGGAAATTCGCAAGTTTCCGCTGCTGGAGCCCGAAGAAGAGTATATGCTCGCCAAGCGCTGGGTGGAGGAGCAGGATACCGAGGCCGCCCACAAGATGGTAACGAGCCACCTGCGGCTCGCCGCCAAGATCGCCATGGGCTATCGCGGCTACGGTCTTCCGCAGGCCGAGGTGATTTCCGAGGCCAACGTGGGTCTGATGCAGGCCGTCAAGCGCTTCGACCCCGAAAAAGGCTTCAGGCTGGCCACTTACGCCATGTGGTGGATCCGTGCCAGCATCCAGGAATACATCCTGCGCAGCTGGTCTATGGTGAAGCTCGGCACCACCTCGGCGCAGAAAAAGCTCTTCTTCAACCTTCGCAAGGCCAAGTCGCGCATCGGCGCGCTGGAGGAGGGCGACCTGCGCCCCGAGAACGTCAAGCAGATCGCGCATGATCTGGGCGTGACCGAGGACGAGGTGATCTCGATGAACCGGCGCATGTCGGGTGGGGATGCGTCGCTCAACGCGACCGTCGGCGCCGAAGACGACAGCACCATGCAATGGCAGGACTGGCTGGAGGACGAGGATGCCGATCAGGCCGGCGATTACGAGGAGCGCGACGAGCTTGAAGCCCGCCGCGAGCTTCTGGCCGCGGCCATGGATGTGCTCAACGACCGCGAGAAGGACATTCTCACCCAGCGTCGCCTGAGCGATCAGACCGTGACGCTCGAGGAACTCTCGACCCAGTATGATGTGAGCCGCGAGCGCATCCGCCAGATTGAGGTGCGGGCCTTCGAGAAACTTCAGAAGCGCATGCGCAGCCTCGCGCAGGAAAAAGGCATGCTGCCCGCAGCCTGAGATCTTGGCCAGAGCGGCCGATTGATGTAAGTCTCGCATCGGAAAACCGATGGGAGATAGCGCTTGAGAATCGTTGCCACGACGCCTTGCGCGGCCCCGTCGGTGAAAGCGATCGCACCAGAGCGACTTCTGCGGCTTTCCATGATTTTTTTGCTGGTGGCGGTCGTGGCAGCGTGCGCTCCGCGCAACGTCGCCAAATTCGGCGCGCCAAACCCGGACGCCACCGTTCACCGGATCTACGTGGCCACAGAACACCGGCTCGACAATCTCGGCCCGATCTTCGGCGAGCCGCGCCCCCGTGGCATGCGGTTCTTGCATGTGGATGTGTCGGTGCCCCCCACCCATGAGATGGGCGCTGTGGAGTGGCCAGAGGGCGAACCCGATGCGGCGACCGATTTCGTGGCTGTGGGGTCGAATGTCTACAAGAATCCGCAGCAGATGATAAGCGCCATGCGGCGCGGGGTGACGAGCAACGAAACCCTGGTTTTCGTTCATGGCTACAACAACACGTTCTCCGACGCGCTCTTCCGTTTCGCGCAGATCCGAGAGGACTTCGGCGTGACGGACCCCTCAGTGCTCTTCGCGTGGCCCTCCGCCGGCGATCCGCGCGGCTATGCCTACGACCGCGACAGCGTGCTCTACTCCCGCGACGATTTCGAGGCGGTGCTGGAGATGCTCACAAGGGGCGACAATCGCGTTGTGCTGCTCGCCCATTCGATGGGGACACATCTGGTGATGGAAACCTTCCGCCAGATCGCGCTCAAGGGCAACCGCCGCATTCTCGACCGGATCAACGGCGTGGTGCTGATGTCTCCCGACATAGACCCCGATGTGTTCCGTCGCCAGACCGATACCATCGGCAAGCTGCCGCAGCCCTTCCTGATCTTCACCTCGCAACAGGATCGCGCGCTCTCGCTCTCCTCCTTCATCACCGGGCGCAAGCCGCGGCTGGGTGTGATCAGCGACAGGAGCCAGCTGGAAGGGATCGAGGGTGTGGGTGTCATCGACTTCACCAAGCTCAGCGATGGGGAGGGGCTGAACCACTCCACCGCCATCAGTTCGCCCGCCGCGATCAAGATTCTGCGCGGCATGACCGAACAGGCAGAGAACAACGTGCCCGATTTCGACGATTACATGGTGCTCGACGCCGACCTCTGAGGTTTATGGCCGAGCTTGCGTTTTTTCAGCCTTGAGGCATGCTCGGCGGCCAGGGGTCATGCGGGAGAACGCGGATGCATGCGATTGCCGACACCAAGACGCTCGTGGCTGACGGGGTGATCAACCGGAAACAGGCGAAAGAGATCGAGGCCCGCGCCCGTGAGGCCATGGTGGGCCTTGCGATCAACGCCGTGCTCACCTTTGGCATCGTCGCCGCCACGGCGGGGCTGATCTTCTGGCTGGCCAACGCCGCTTCGGTGGCGATTTGCGGGGGGCTTTCGCTGGCCGCGGGGCTCTTCGTGCTGGCGCGGGGTGGGGCGCTTTACCGAATGTTCGGTAATGCGGCGGCACTCATCGGGGCCGGGATGCTGCTGGGCGGCGGGGCCTTCGAACTGCTCGACAAGTATGAAGACGTGGCGGGGATGGTTCTCTTCACCATTGGCGCGCTGGTAGCGGCTTTCGCGGCCACGGCGCTGATCCGCAAGAGCCTCACCACCGCCTTCGTAACGGGCGCGATCCTGCTGATGGGGGCGGCGCTGCACCTGGCGGGGCTGGGGCTGCTGATGTGGCAGAACGACATGACGGGCCTAGGCATCAGCCTGTTCTATCTCTACGCCGCCGCGATGATCGCCCTTGTCGGCGCGGTCACCGATGTGCGCTTCGTGACCGCGTTTTTCATCCTGCCCTTCGCACAGATGCTCGACACGGGAACCTTCTATTTCCACGCGGCCTACGCCTTCTATTCGCCCGAACCCACACTTTCGATCCTGCAGATGGCGGTGCTGGTGCTGCTTTTCGTCTGGGCCAAGAACGTGTGGGTGGAACGCTGGGCGCGCCATGCGCGGGTGATCTCTGTGATGGGCTTCATCGTCGCCAATCTCTGCGCGCTGGTGGGCTCGCTCTTCGGCGACGTGGTGGGCGAAACGCTCTGGGGGCCGGGGCGCGCGCCCGCGAGTGGCCAGACATGGGAGGAATACGAGGCGCTGCGCGACGCGTTCCGCGAAACGACGCTCTCGATCTCGCCCGACCAGTATTCCATCGCCTGGGCGGTGCTCTTGGTGCTCGTCATCTTCATCTCCGCGCATCGGGCCAATCGTGGCCTTTTCAACACAGCCGTCACCTTCGCCGGCATCCACGCCTATACCCAGCTCTTCGAAAGCTTCGGCGACGAGCCGCTGGCTTATGTGGTGGGCGGGCTTGCGGCCATTCCGCTGGCATGGGGCATGTGGCGGCTCAATGGCTGGATGACCGGGAAGGAAGAAGCAAAGCGCGGCCCTGCCTGATTTCAGGCAGGGTCGCCACTCTTCTTTGCATGTTTTCAGAGGGACTTATCCACAGAAAACCTTCAGAAATTTGCCCAAAAGAGCCATTTGAGCAAGTTATCCTGATTTCGGAGGTTCACGCCTCCATTGCTTCCAACTCGTCGATCAGGCGCGAGATCATGCTCAACCCCTTGTCCCAGAAGGCCGG
>JAVKDQ010000062.1:0-7300 GCA_040222155.1 Roseovarius sp. | reverse complement strand
GCGAAGGCGGTTGTTCGTCACCCATGCGAGGAGCCGCGCGCTCGCGGGGCCGCGGGACGGCGATCCCACGTCAGTCCGGCCGGGCGGTATTCCAGCCAAGATCGAAAAAGATCTGTGCGGCGCGCTGGTGTCTCCCAATCGCCGGGCCGTGGGGGCGGCCCAGCGATCGCGCGGCGGGGCTGACGCCCCTTGATTCCGCGCGGGCGTTCCGCTTCTCACCGCTTCCCCCCTCTCTCGTCCCGCATTACGCTCAGCCCCATGATCCTCTCGCCCGGACGCAATTTCATCTTCGTGCATGTGCCCAAGACGGGGGGCACCTCGCTGGCGCTGGCGCTGGAGGGGCGGGCGATGAAGGATGACATCCTGATCGGCGACACGCCAAAGGCGCGGAAGCGGCGCAAGCGGCTCAAGGGCATGGAGGCGCGCGGGCGGCTCTGGAAGCACTCGACACTGGCCGATGTCGAGGGGCTCGTCTCGCCCGGCTTCATCGCGGGCGCCTTCACCGTCACGATGGTGCGCAACCCGTGGGACAGGCTGGTGAGCTATTACCACTGGCTGCGTCTGCAGGAGTTCGCGCACCCGGCGGTGGCGCTGGCGAAGGCGGTGGATTTCAGCGGGTTCGTGAATGCCGAGGACACCCGCGCGGCCTTCGCCGCGCAGCCCTACGGGGCCTACTTGACCGGCTCCGACGGGGTGGAGCGCGCCTCTTGCTATATCCGTCTGGAACGGTTCGCGCAGGATGCCGCGCCGCTCTGGGCGCATCTGGGCTTCACGCTCGACCTGCCGGTGAGCAACGCCTCGCCGCGCGCGCGTGACTACCGGAGCTACTACAGCGATGCCGATGCAGCGCTGGTGGCGGAGCTTTGCGCGGAGGATATTGCGCGGTTCGGCTATTGTTTTTCCTAGGAAAATCCGGTTTCGGCAACAATGCCGGCCCGGGCGGGGCTTTCTGGCCCGGGCGGAGACAATGCCGCGATCTTGCCGCATTCCTGCCGCGCAAGGGGCACATGCGTGCGACCCAGTGCAGCCCTGATGGGCCGTGCGCCCCGCCCGAGTCGGAGGCTTGACGGGCGCTTCATGAGACGGGGCAAGACCAAGAGGAGATGAGCGCATTCCGGTTCCCGCCCGCCGTGCCGACCTGAGCCACCTCTCACGTTAAGGGTCATTGCAGCACGGGCGGAGGGAGGAGCCGCGCGGAGCCAGCCAGCCCGGCTCCGCGCGGTTTCATTTTCAGGCCGCCTGCGCCTGTTGGCCGAAACGGGCGTAGAAGCTCTCGCCCTCCTCGGCCATCTCGCGCATGAGCTTCGGGGTGGCGAAGCGGGGGCCATGCGCCTTGGCCAGCGCGTCGCAGCGCTCGGCGGCATAGGGCGCGCCGATGATGTCGAGCCACGAGAACGGCCCGCCCGACCACGGCGCGAAGCCCCAGCCGAGAATGGCGCCGACATCGCCTTCGCGGATGTCTTCGAGCACGCCTTCCTCGAGCGCGCGCACCGCTTCGAGCACCTGCGCGAACATCAGGCGGTGCTGAACCTCGATCAGGTCGGGCTGCTCCGCCGCGCGCGGGAACTTCTCGGCGAGGCCCGGCCAGTAGCCCTGCCGCTTGCCCTGCTCGTCATAGTCGTAGAAGCCCGCCTTGGCCTTGCGGCCCAGCCGGCCCTCGCCTTCCATCCAGAAGATCACCTCGTCGACGGCCTCATCCGGGTAGGCGTCGCCCATGCCGGCCTTGGTGGCGCGGGCGATCTTGGCGCCGAGGTCGATGGAGGTTTCATCGACCAGCTGCAGCGGCCCCACGGGGAAGCCCAGCTGGCGCGCCGCGTTGTCGATGAGCGCGGGGGCCACGCCCTCGGCCACCATGCGGATGCCCTCGTTGATATAGGGGATGATGCAGCGGTTGGCGTAGAAGAAGCGCGCATCGTTCACCGCGATCGGCGTCTTGCGGATCTGGCGGACATAGTCGAGCGCCTTGGCCACGGCGCGCGGGCCGGTCTCCTTGCCCTTGATGATCTCCACCAGCAGCATCTTCTCGACGGGCGAGAAGAAGTGGATGCCGATGAACTGCTCGGGGCTATCGGAGGCCTTGGCGAGCTCGGTGATCGGCAGGGTGGAGGTGTTGGTGGCGAAGATGCAGTCATCGCCCACTTCGGCCAGCGCGAGCTTCGTCACCTCGGCCTTCACCTTCGGATCCTCGAAGACGGCCTCGATGATGAGGTCCGCGCCCGAAAGCGCCGCGTAATCGGTGGTGGCGGTGATGCGGCCCAGCGTGGCGGCCTTGGTCTCTTCGGTGCCCTTGCCGCGCTTGATGCCCTTGTCGAGGTAATCGGCGGTATAGGCCTTGCCGCGGTCGGCGGCCTCCTGCTTCTGGTCGATCAGCACGACCTCCATGCCCGCCTGCGCGGAGACGAGCGCGATGCCGGCGCCCATCATGCCCGCGCCGAGCACGCCCACCTTCTTCACCTTCTGGTCGGGCACGTCGGGGCGGTTGGCCCCTTTCTCGAGCGCCTCCTTGTTGACGAAGAGCGAGCGGATCATCGCGGCGGAAGAGGGGTTCATCAGCACGTTGGTGAACCAGCGGGCCTCGATCTTGAGCGCGGTGTCGAAGGGCACGAGCGCGCCCTCATAGACGGCCGAGAGCAGCGCCTTGGCGGCCGGGAATGCGCCTTGCGTCTTGCCGTTGACCATCGCCGAGGCGCCCACGAAGGTCATGAAACCCGCGGGGTGATAGGGGGCGCCGCCGGGCATCTTGTAGCCCTTCTCATCCCACGGCTTGACGATGGCGGGCTCGGAAAGAACCCATTCCCTTGCCTTGGCCAGAAGCTCTTCGGCGGGCACGACCTCGTCGATCAGCCCCGCGCTCTTGGCCTTTTTCGGCTCGCTCAGCTTGCCCTCGAGCAGGAAGGGCGAGGCGCCCATCGCGCCCAGCTTGCGCACGAGCCGCGTGGTGCCGCCGGCGCCGGGGAAGATGCCGACCATGATCTCCGGCAGGCCGATCTTGGCCTTGGGGTTGTCGGCGGCGAAGATGCGGTGGCAGGCGAGGGGGATCTCCAGCCCGATGCCGAGCGCCGTGCCGGGAAGGGCCGCGGCGATGGGCTTGCCGCCCTTGTTCTTGTCGTCCATGCCCGCGCGCTCGATCTTGCGCAGGATCGCGTGCATCCCCATCAGCCCGTCGAAAAGGCCCTTCGCGGGGTCGTCGCCCGCCATGTCCTTCATGCGGGAGATCACGTTGAGATCCATCCCGCCGGCGAAGCTGCCCTCCTTGCCGGAGGTGATGACAATGCCTTTCACGGCGTCATCCGCCAGCGCATCGTCGATCAGCCCTTCCAGCACCGGCCAGGCTTCCATGCTCATCACGTTCATGGATTTGCCGACCGTGTCCCAGGTGATCACCGCGACGCCATCTGCGCCTTTTTCCATCGTGAAATCAGTCATTTGTCTTCTCCCGTATAAGGGGTTCCATCTTTCCGCGTGAAGGCTGCGCCTTCCGCGGTCATTGTCACTTTGAGGTCGAGATCGCTATACCACGCGGTCTCTTCCGGGGTGCGCGTGCCGATGACCAGAAAGCGCGCCTCCGCGTCCGTTTCGTTGACGAAGTGATGCCCGTTGCCATCGCCCGCCGGAAAGGCCGCGCAATCGCCGGGCGCCATGGGATGCGCGCCGTCATCGTCGATGAGCGTGCAGGTGCCCGAGATCATCATGACGAACTCGTCCTGCTGCTCGTGCCAGTGCCGCAGCGAGGATGTCGCGCCCGGTGCGAGGATCACGATATTCGCCCCGAACTGCGAGAGCCCGCCCGCATCGCCCACGCGCAGGGAGGCGCGCCCCGCCATCTCGGCATCGAGCTGCGCGGGGTAGATCGAGCCGGTGCGCGGCGCGATGGCGCCAAGGTCGATCTTCGGCATCACACGCGCTCGATGATGGTGGCGGCACCCATGCCCGAGGCCACGCAGAGCGTTGCCAGCCCGGTGCCCTTGCCGGAGCGCTCGAGCTCGTCCAGCAGCGTGCCGATGATCATCGCGCCGGTGGCGCCCAGCGGGTGGCCCATGGCGATGGAGCCGCCATTGACGTTGACCTTGGAATGATCGACGTCGAAGGCCTGCATGAAGCGCAGCACCACCGAGGAAAACGCCTCGTTGACCTCGAAGAGGTCGATATCGGACAGGCTCATGCCGCTGTCCTTCAGCGCCTTCTCGGTGGCGGGAACGGGGCCGGTGAGCATGATCGTGGGGTCGGTGCCGATCTTGGTGGTCTGGCGGATGCGGGCGCGCGGCTTGAGCCCCCATTTCTCGCCGAATTCCTTGGAGCCGATGAGCAGCCCCGCCGAGCCATCGACGATGCCCGAGGAGTTGCCGGCGTGGTGGATGTGGTTGATGCGCTCGAGATGGGGATACTTGAGCTTGGCCACGGCATCGAAGCCGGGCATCACCTCGCCCATGTCCTTGAAGCTCGCCTTGAGCGCGCCCAAGGATTGCATGTCGGTGCCGGGGCGCATGTATTCGTCATGGTCGAGAATGGTCAGGCCGTTCTGGTCCTTCACCTCGACCACGGATTTCGCGAAGCGCTTCTCTTCCCACGCCTTCGCCGCGCGCTTCTGGCTTTCGACGGCCAACGCATCGGCATCGTCGCGGGAGAAGCCGTATTCGGTGGCGATGATATCGGCCGAGATGCCCTGCGGCACGAAATAGGTCTCCATCGCGACGGAGGGATCGACGGCGATGGCCGCGCCATCGGAGCCCATCGCCACGCGGCCCATCATCTCGACCCCGCCGGCGATATAGCCCTCGCCCGCGCCCGCCTTCACCTGGTTGGCGGCGAGGTTCACGGCCTCGAGGCCGGAGGCGCAGAAGCGGTTGATGGCGAGGCCGGGGATGCGCTCGTCGAGTTCGGAGGCGAGCACGGCGGTGCGGGCAAGGCAGCCGCCCTGTTCCATCACCTGCGTGACATTGCCCCAGATCACATCCTCCACGGCATGGCCGTCGAGCCCGTTGCGCTCCTTGAGGCTGTTGAGCACATGCGCGGAGAGGCGCACGGCGGTCACCTCGTGCAGCGCGCCGTCCTTGCGGCCCTTGCCGCGGGGGGTGCGGATGGCGTCGTAGATATAAGCGTCAGACATTCCTGTCTCCTTTCTCAGGCGCGGTCAGCAGGGCTGCCGGGCATCAGGTCATAGGGGTGTTTCCAGCCGGGAAGGCTTTCGATGTTGGAAAGCCAGCGGTCGATTTCGGGCCAGTCCTTGCGGTCGAAGCCGAAGGGTTCCGGGTAGAAGAGGTAGCCGCAGCAGGAGATGTCGGCATTGGTGAGCGCGTCGCCCACGATCCAGTTGCGGCCTTTCAGATGGGTGTCGAGCACGCCGTAGGCGGCCTTGAGCCGGCCCTGCATGAAGCCAATCACCTCCGCTGGGCGCTTCTCCTCGGGCAGGAAGTTCATCAGGAAGCGCGTCATGCCCGCCTGGCTCGAGAGCTTGTGGTTGTCCCAGAGCACCCAGCGGAAGACCTCGTAATTCTCCGCATGGCCGCGCCCGCCGAACTTGCCGCTCTTCTCGGTGACATAGGCCTGGATCGCGCCCGATTGCGAGGTGCGGAAATCGCCGTCGACCAGCACCGGCGCCTCGCCCATCTCGTTGATCTCGCTGCGATAGGTCTCGCTGCGGGTCTCGCCGCCGAAGAAATCCACGTAGACCGGCTCCCAGTCGAGCCCGGAAAGCTCCAGCGCCAGCGCCGCCTTGTAGGCATTGCCGCTTTCGCCGAAGCAGTAGAGTTTGATGGTCATGCGCTCTCTCCCAGATGTTGCGCCGCTTTCACCGCCGGACTTCGAGTATTTATGGAAAGATGAAAAACCGGCCTGCTTTCATCTTTCTTCAAATACTCCCGCGCGGCGCGCGTCCCGGCGGGGCCGCACGCGCGGCGTTCAGTGTTTCTTCGCTCCCGAGAAGCTGCGCGAAATCAGCTCCTTCATGATCTCGTTGGTGCCGCCATAGATGCGCTGCACGCGGGCATCGGCCCACATCTCGGCGATGTCATATTCGGCCATGTAGCCGTAGCCGCCATGCAGCTGGACGCATTCGTCGAGCACCTCGAACTGGGTGTCGGTGATCCAGTATTTCGCCATCGCGGCCTTCTCGACGCTGAGCTTGCCCTCGAGATGCTCGGCGATGCATTCGTCGAGGAAGGCGCGGGCCACTTTCGTCTTCGTCAGGCATTCGGCCAGTTTGAAGCGGGTGTTCTGGAACTGCATGATCGGGCCGCCGAAGGCCTGACGCTCGTTGGCATAGGCGATGGTGCGCTCCGCCGCGCCCTCGAGCGCGCCTTGCGCGCCGCAGGCGATGATGAGCCGCTCCTGTGGGAGCTGTTCCATCATTTGGTAGAAGCCGCGCCCCTCCTCGCCGCCGAGGATGTTTTCCGGGGGCACGGGCACGTTGTCGAAGAAGAGCTCCGAGGTGTCGCCCGCGTGGAGGCCCGATTTCTCGAGGTTGCGGCCACGGCTGAAGCCCTCGGCGCCGTCGGTTTCGACCACGACGAGCGAGATGCCCCTGGCACCCTCCTTGGGGTCGGTCTTGGCGGCCACGATGATGAGGTTGGCGTGCTGGCCGTTGGTGATGAAGGTCTTCTGGCCAGTGAGGCGGTAGGTATTGCCCTCGCGGAGCGCCTTCGTCTTCATGCCCTGCAGGTCGGAGCCGGCGGCGGGCTCGGTCATGGCGAGGGCGCCCACTATCTCGCCGGAGACCATCCTGGGCAGCCAGCGCGCCTTCTGCGCCTCGGAGCCGTAGGCGAGGATGTAATGGGCGACGATGCCGGAATGGATCGGGTTGCCCCAGCTGGCGAGGTTGGCGCGCGACTGCTCGATGCAGACCACCGCCTCATGGCCGAAATCGCCGCCCGCGCCGCCGTATTCCTCGGGGATCGAGGGGCAGAGCAGGCCCAGCTCGCCGGCCTGGTTCCATGTCTCGCGGTCCATGATGCCGGCCTTGCGCCAGCGCTCGAAATGGGGGCCCCATTCCTCGGTGATGAACTTCGCGGTCATCTCGGTGAGCATCTGGTGCTCGTCGGTCATCCAGGGGGAAGCTGTCATTGGCTCAGTCACCGTTTGCTGTGCTGTCGTCGGAAGAAAGGCCGATGCCCTCGAATTCGGGGTAGGCCTGATAGAGCAGGTCCATCTCGTCGTCGCTGTCGAGGCGCACCAGGTACCAGGCGCCGGCATCCTCGAAGGCGAGGGTTTCGCGGTTGGCGGTCACCGTCGGCTGCTCGCCCTTGCGCAACTCGACGCTGGTGGGGATCAGCGCGTAGGTGCGCCCGGCGGAGGTTTCGCCGAT
>JAVKDQ010000061.1:0-4253 GCA_040222155.1 Roseovarius sp. | reverse complement strand
GGAAGAGGAGATCGCCGACATCGCCCGGGCCAACCCGCAGAACCGGCTGGTGCAACCCTCCGAGATCGCCGCCGTGGTGGCGCTCGCCTGCTCCGATCAGGCCCCCTCGCTCACGATGGAGGATATCTCCGTCAATGCCGGGGCGCATTGGTAGGCCGTGCTCAGCCCGCCCCGCGCAAGCCCCGCGCCAGAAACGCCCCCGCCTCGGCCAGCGATTCCGCGGCTTCGGGCAGCTCGTCGTAATATTCGAACACATGCCAGAGCCCGTCATGCACCCGCAGCTCCACCGGGCTGCCCGCCGCGCGCATGCGCCGTGCCAGCTCCACGCTCTGGCTCATCAGCAGGTCGCGCGTGCCGGTGGTGATGAGCGTCGGCGGCAGGTCCGGCCCGAACGCCCCGAAGAGCGGCGACACCTCCGCCGCACCGCGCGGCAGCGCCCCGGCATAAAGCTCAGCGGCGTCCTCCACATAGGCCAGCGGCAGGCTCGGGTCGCGCCCGTCATTGGCGCTGAGGCTGTCGCCCGCATGAGTCAGGTCGCACCACGGCGAGAGCAGCACCGCCGCCGCCGGCATCCGCCCCGCCGCGGCCCGCGCCTTCTGCATCAGCGCGAGCGCCATGTTGCCGCCCGCCGACTCGCCCGCGATGGCCAGCGCCCCCTCGCTCTCGCAAAGCGCCCGGTAAACCGCCCAGCCATCCTCCAGCGCCGCCGGGCAGGGATGCTCGGGCGCCAGCCGATACTCCACCGCCACCACCCGCGCCCCCGACGCCGCGCAGAGCGGCGCGCTCACGATCAGGTCTTGCCGCGCGCTGCCGGTCACGTAGCCGCCGCCGAAGCAGTAGAATACCGTGCCCTTGGGCGTGGCCCCGCCCGGCGTGATGTCAAGGCAGGGCACACCCCCGATCCGCACCTCCTCCACCCGCACCCCGTGGCGCGCCACCGCCCGTTCCGCCCGGGGCCCGAACTCGGCCAGCGCGGCCTCCCGGTAGGCGCCGATCGTATCCGCGCGCATTGGCGGCAGCGGCTCGGGCGGGGGCAACTCCAGAAAGGCCCGCGCCTCCGCGCTCATGTGGCCCGCCCATGTCTTCTTCTCATCGCTCGTGCTCATGCCGCCCCTCCAAACCGCGCGCGCCGCTCGCGCCAAGACATCACCGCCGGTTCCACCAACCCCGCCGATAGGATCAGCGGCAGCCCGATGATCTCCCGCATCCCGAACCGCTCCCCCGACCAGATCGCCGCCGTCACCGCCGCTACGGCGATCTCCGTCATGAAGAGCAGCCCCACCACGCCCGGGTTGAGCCGCGTCGGCGCGAAGACCGTGGCAAAGCCCGCCGGCAGGATGAGCAGCACCGCCACCGGCAGGAACCAGATGAGCTCGCCCGCAACGATCTCCGTCTCGGGCCAGTCCGTGCGGCCCTGCGCGGTGGAGACGAGCGCCACCACCAGTGCCAGCACCGCCCCCACCAGAAAGAAGTTCACCCCGTGCACCGCGCTGCGCACCCGAGTCTCGTTGAGGATGAGCAGGCAGCCCACCGCCCAGAAGATGCCCGAGACGAGGCCGAACCAGTCGCCGAGGTTGCGCGGCAGCGGCAGGCCGGTATCGTCGGCGAAGATCACCACCATCCCGACGATCCCCAGCCCAATGGCCAGCCAGCGATACCACGTGATCCGGTCGCCCAGGATGAGCCAGCCCAGCGCGAAGCCCCAGATCGGCATGAGGTAGAAGAGCAGCACCGCCCGCACCACCTCCGTGTAGAGCAGCGAGGCGGCGTAGAGCGCATAGGCGCAGCCGGCCAGCATCCCCCCGATCAGCGCCGTGCCCCCGGTGCGGAAATCGTCCCGCAGGTGCCATGCCACCGGCAGGCAGAGCACCGCCGGGATCACCATGAACACCGCCAGCGCCCACGGCGTCTGCAGGCCGGCGCTTTCGAGCATGCGCAGCGGCACCCAGAAGATGCCGAAGCAAAGCCCCGCGAAGAGCCCTGCGAAGATCGCCAGCCGGTCTTTTCCCATGCGCAGTCAAAGGCCTTTCGTGTTGTGCCGGGCGCCCGCCCGTAATGGGGCGCGGCGCCGTTCGGCCACAGCTTGCACCAGTTTCGCCCCCGAGTCTTCCCCGCGATCTCGCCACAGGCCTATTCGAGGCTCACAAGCCCCCGGAACCGCTCGCGCACCACCTCGCGCACCACCTCCGCGATGCGCTCGATGATCCGCTGATGCGCCGAGCGCCGCCGCCAGACCAGCCCGATCGACCGCGTGAACCTGTCCTTGCGAAAGCGCAGCACGGCCACGTCGCCGGTTTCGGCGGATACCTCCGAGCGCACATAGAGCGCAGGCAGAAAGCTCACCCCCATGTCGAGCGCCGTCATCTGCCGCAGCGCATCAAGGCTCGTGCCCTCGTAATCCTGCCGCAGATTGGCCCCAAGCTCCTCGCAGAGCGCCACGATCTGGTTGTGCAGAAGGTAGGTGTTGGGCAGCGCCAGAATGTCCTGCCCCGCCAGATCGGCATCGGCAAGCTCACCCCGTTTCGCCAGCGGGTGATCCTGCGCCACCGCGAGCTTCAGCGGCTCACGGAAGAGCCGGTGCGACTCGACATCCGCCGAGCGCACCGGCAGCTGCGTCAGGATCAGGTCGTGCCGGCCCTCCAGCAACTCGTTCTGCAGTACCAGCGGCGCCGCATCCCGCACGATCACCTTGAGCGAGGGGTAGGCCCGGTGCAGCCGACGCATCACATAGGGCAGGAAATAGGGCCCGATCGTCGGCGTCGAGCCAAGGCGGATCGTGCCGCTCACCCCCTCGCGCGCATCCTGCGCCAGCGCCTGCAGCGCGGCGGTTTCCTCGAGGATCTTGCGGGCCTGCGCCAGCACCTCGCGGCCTGCCGGTGTCAGCACCGCGCCCCGCTGCCCGCGCTCGACAAGCTCGAGCCCCAGCGCCGCCTCGAGCCCTACGATCTGCTGGCTGAGCGAGGGCTGGCTGATGCCCATCCGCTCCGCCGCCTTGCGGTAATGATGCGTGTCGGCGAGCGCCACGAAATAGCTCAACTGCCGGAGTGTGAGAGTTTGCGTCATGCCCGTCCTTCCCGTGCCCCGCCCGCACCTCCTGCGCGCCCGCCCAGAGGCCAGACATAGGCATTTCCAATCAAACGTCACACCTTTATCGGAGAAACCGCCCTTCAGCCTCCCTCCGGCCCGCGCGGGGCCGTCATGGCAGAACCCTCGGAAAATCCGAAAGCCGATAGGAAATTCCTATCAAACCTTCTGGCGCGCCTGCGTTCCAATCCCCGTCTTGCAGCCCATATGCCCCATGTGACCGACAAGGTCAGAGACCAGTCAGCATGCGAAGGAGGAAAACCATGAAAACCAGCCTACGTGTCAGGGTGTTTTCGATCAAAGCGCGAATGGCCAACCTGCGGCACCGCCACAGCGACCTCAAGGCGAGGATCGCGGAAGAACTCAAACGCCCCGCGCCCTGCAGCACCTCGCTTCAACAGCTCAAGCGCAAGCGGCTGAAGATCAAGGACGAGATCGCAAGCTACGAGGGCCTGCTGAGAACGATAGGCGCTTCCCCGTCCGACCATACCCAAACCGCCTGAGGCCACACACATGTTCTACCGTTTCCTTTACCTCAACACCGCCCTCAACCGCTTCCACAGCGCCGATCTCGCCGATATGCACGGCGCCATTCTCAGCGAGGATCAGGACGGCCCCGATGGCGGCACGCCCCACATCGCCCGCACGTCGCACCGCCGGATGCGGAGCGATCTCGGCCGGTGAGGCCCGAGGGCGGAAGGCGCGGCCCAAGGCAGCGCCCTTCCGCCTGCGCGACGGTTCGGCATGCGGTCTGCGGGGCGCAGGTTTAAGGCCTTGACTCATCCATAAACTGTTGACAGTTTATCCTAAAAGCACCTTCGGGGTTTGACATTCCTTTACGTCAACCCTAGCGATGCGCGTGAGTGCTTTATACGGAGAGCGTCAATGGATATTCTGGAACAACTTGAACGCGAACGTGCGAAAATTTCCGCCGAACGCGACAAGGCATGCCTGGTTTACGATCGGGATCTTGCCGAGCTCGATGCTGCCATCAAGGCGGTGAAGAAAAGCCGGGGCGCCTCCCCCAAGAAGAAACGCGGAAAAGTGTCGACAGGTCGGCAGTCTTCCATGCCCATCGACGAGGCGGTGATCGTAGCCGTTAAGGCCGGCGCTTCAACGCCCGTGAAAATCCTCGAATACATGGAAAACACCCTCGGTGTGGATACAAC
>JAVKDQ010000060.1:0-6211 GCA_040222155.1 Roseovarius sp. | reverse complement strand
AACCGTCGGATCGCCGCGCCGCGGCCCAGCGATCGCGCGGCTCCGCACTTAGGCTCGGCCTCTCGCGTCAAACCCCCTGCGCCCCACGCACCCCGGCCCATGCCGGGATGCGCAGGCCTCAGGTCACTCCACCGTGATGGTGATCTGCTCCGACATCACCGGCGGCTCGTGCGGCACATGAAACTGGTCGCCCAGCACCAGTTGCAGCGTGTGCTCGCCCGGCGCCAGATCGAGCGAAACCTCGGTCTGTCCGCCGCCGAAATGGCGGTGGTTGTCATCCGCCACCAGCCCGTTCTCCATCATCTCCCCGTCCTCGGGCCCCTCGCCGAAGGGCGCGCGATCGACCAGCACATGATGGTGGCCGGTGTTTTCCTTCTCCACGCCGGCGGGCGCCACGCCCATGCCCGTGAGCCCGAAGATCACCGTCACCGGCGAAGCAACCGTGGCGCCATCCTCGAGATTCACGAAATAGACGGCGGCCCCCTCGGGCGCCGCGGTGCGTTCCGCCAGCGCGGGCAGGGTCGTCAGCGCAAGGCCAAGGGCCAGCGCGGCGGTTTTCAGTCCTGTCTTCATGGTCTCCTCCCATGTTGCGTAAACGAGAGAATAGCGCGAATTCGCCACGCGTGTAGCTTATGGAAACAGGCGTTTCGGCGTTTCCGTGTCACGAACGATACGCGAGAAAACCCAGATATTGTCTGTCACGCGCCCCAGTTGTGCCCGATTTTCCCGGCAAAAGCATCCGGGTAAGAAACGCACGAGGTATCGAGTATGGATCGCCTTACCGAAATGGAGGCTTTCGCGACAGTGGTGGATCAGGGTGGATTCACCGACGCGGCGCGCAAGATGGGAATTTCGAAATCCGCCGTGTCGAAGCATGTGTCTTCGCTCGAAGCGCGGCTCGGCGCCCGCCTGCTCAACCGCACCACGCGGCGCGTGAGCCCCACCGAGATCGGGCTCGCGTACTATGACCGCGCCCTTCGCGTGCTCAACGATGCAGGCGAGGCCGATGCGCTGGTAAGCTCCATGCAATCCGATCCCTCGGGCCTGCTGCGCATCTCCGTGGCCACCGATTTCGGGGTGAACCACCTGAGCCCGGTGCTCGGCAGCTTCCTCGAGGAATTCCCCGACATCACCGTGAACATGGTGCTCAACAACCGCTATGTGGAGCTTATCTCCGAAGGCTTCGACATGGCGATCCGCATCGGCGAGCTGGAAGACAGTACGCTGCGCGCCCGCAAGCTGACTGAGACCACCAAGCGGATGATCGCCAGCCCGAACTACCTGCAGAAATACGGCCGCCCCACCAAGATCGACGATCTCAACGAGCACAAGCTCCTGCACTATTCCAGCCAGGCCAACGGCTCGGTCTGGAAGCTCACCGCCCCCTCGGGCGAGAAGCGGCAGGTGCGCACGGCGGGCGGGCTTTCGGTCAACGACGGGCAGTCGCTGCTCAACGCCGCGATCTCCGGCCTCGGCATCGCCTACCTTCCGAGCTTCCTCTATTCCAACGCAATGAAGGAAGGGCTGGTGGTCGATGTCATCCCCGACCTGCCGGTCGAGACGCAAGGCATCTACGCCGTCTACCCGCCCGGGCGCTTCACGCAGCCCAAGGTGCGCGCCTTCATAGATTTCCTGGTCAACGTCTTCGCCGAGAAGGGCCCGACGGACTGGTAAACACCTCCCTGTCTACCGCTAGAGAAGTGGACACCTGAACCCGGCAACGCCATCGCGCCTTGCCGGGTTTTTTTGGCACATGCCAAGGCGCAGTGCGGAGGCAGGAGTTGCCTTCCGCCCCACGCATGACAGATTGCGGGGCAACAGACGCAATTTCGCACGGAAGGACGCACAAATGGCACAACCGAAGATCCTCACCATGTCAGGCTCGCTGCGCAAGGGCTCCTACAACCGGATGTTGCTCGCGCAGGCGCTCGAGGCCTTCGGCCCTGCCGATGTGACGGTGGCCAACCTGCACCTGCCGCTCTACGATGGCGACCTCGAAGAGGCGCATGGCGTGCCCGCCGAAGTCACCGAACTGGCCGAGCAGATCAAGGCCGCCGATGGCATCCTCATCTCCTCGCCCGAATACAACAAGGGCATCACCGGCGCGATGAAGAACGCGCTCGACTGGGTGAGCCGCGTGCCGGGCAGCGCCTTCAAGGGCAAGCCCACGGTGGTGATGTCCGCCAATGCCGGGCGCACCGGCGGCGAGACGGGGCAATACATGCTCCTGAGCTGCCTCGTGCCGCTGCAGGCGCATGTGCTTCCCGGCCCCACACTCTGCGTGGCCGGCGCCGGCAACGAGTTCGGCGAGGATGGATCGCTGCCCAACGAGCAATACCAGAAGGTGCTGAAAGCCAAGATGGAGGCCTTGCGCGAGGCGATTGGCTGAGCACCACCGCGCGGACTCAAGGGGCGTCAGCCCCGCCGCGCGATCGCTGGGCCGCCCCTTCGGCCCGGCGATTGGGTGAGGCCAGCGCATCGCTCCGATCTTTCTCGGATCTGGCAGTCATAAAGCCCTGCTGAACACCCGTCGGATCGCCGCGCCGCGGCCCAGCGATCGCGCGGCTTAGCACCCAGGCTACCAAGGCCAGCTCGAAGCCCTTCCAACCCTCTTCATCCTGTTTCCTAAACGCTATTCGAAACCTCTATCAGGTTCCCATCCGGATCACGCAGATAGATCGACACAAGCGGCCCCCGCGCCCCTGTCCGTGCCACCGGCCCCGCCTCGACCGCAACACCCAGCCCCGCCAGATGCGCCATCCACTCCGCCAGCGGCGTCTCGCTCAGAAAGCACAGATCGGCGCTTCCCGGCACCGGCTCCGCCGCCTTCGGCTCGAACTCGGCCCCATGCAGATGCAGGTTGATCTTCTGCGCACCATACGTCAGCGCATGGCGCTCGGTCCCGTCCGCAGCCACGAAAACCTGCGGCGCCATCCCCAGCACATCACGATAGAACGCCACCGTGCGGGCCATGTCGCGCACCGTCAGCACGAGATGATCGAGGCGCGCGAGCCGAGGCCCGCTCATCGGCAGCCAAAGGGCGCGAAGCGCGGCGCCCCCTCTCCCGTGGCCCGGAACCCGTCGGACGGGGCAACAAACGCGCCCCCCTGCCGCAGCCCCGTGCGCCCCGCGCAAACCGAGCCGGGCACGCCCCTGTCGCAGGCCTCCCGCGCCGCGCCAGCAACAAAGGCAGCCCCCGCCCCGCGCCTGTCGCAGCCGGCCCTGTTCTCGGCTTGGCGCAGCCCCGGGCGGGTGTCCTTGGTGAGCACGCGCAGCGCCTCCGCCTCTGGCCACGCCACTTCCTCGCGCGCCTCGCAACTGCCGCTAGCGATCAGCCCCGCCGCCGCATCGCGCCCCTCCTTGGCGCAGCGGGCGCGCTCCCCCGCCACCTCGCACACCACCAGCCCGCCGCGCAGGAAGGTGTTGAGCAACGCCCGCGCGCGGCGGCCCTCCTCGGTGTCCGGCGCGGGGCAGGAAACGCCCGATAGGCGCAGCTCCTCCCCCTCGAGCTCCAGCCGCTCGCCCGAAAGCGCCTGCCAGAGCCTCGGCGCATTGTCCTGCGCAGGCGCGGCGCTTTCCCCGGCCATCAGGGGCCCCGCGACGAGCGCCACCAAGGCGAAGGAAAGAGCCCGCATCACGCCGCCCCCTTCGCCAAACTCGCCTCGGGCCGGAAGCCCGGCGGAATCCGGTCCTCGCCCTCGAGCATCAGCGCGGCCATCACCTGCGCCACCTTGGGCGCCATGCCGAAGCCGATCTTGAAGCCACCATTGGCGATGAACTCCCCTTCGCGGGTGGGATGCGCCCCCAGCATCGGCGCGCGAGAGCGGGCGCGCGGCCGCAGCCCTGCCCAGCGTGCCACCACCCGCGCCCCATGCAGCACCGGCACAACGCGCATCGCCCGCTCGATCACCTCTTCAAGCAGATGATCGGTGCCATTCGCCGTCTCGTAATCCCGCTCCGAGGTCGAGCCCACGGCCGTCGTCCCGTCCGCATGGGGGATGACATGGAGCGCATCGGCAAAAAGCTGCGGCGCATCCGGCGCCGAGAAATGCAAAAGCGCCCCCTGCCCCTTCACCGCGCCGCCCACCGGCTGGCCCAGCTCCTGCGAGAGCGCCTCCAGCCCGGCAACGCCCGTGGCATGAAGCACGATCCCCCGCGCCTCGCCCTCCGCCGCGATCTCCACGCCGCGCGCCCCGAGCGCCCCGGCCAGCGCCGCGCAGGCGCGCCTCGGGTGCAGCCGCGCCGAGAGCGTGTCGCGGATCACGAAGCCCGTGGCGCTGGGCGGCGCCCAGCCATCCTCGGGCATGGCGATCACCTCCCACGCCGCCGCGTCTTTCCACAACGCGCGCGCGCTCTCCGCGCGGGCATGGGCCAGCTCCAGCGCGCGGGCATCCTCGATCGGTTGCAGCCGCCCGAGCCGCGCATAGCCCGGCGAAATGCCCGAGGTCTCCTCCACCCCGCGCCAGAACCCTTCGGCCATCAACAGGCTCTCGAGCTGAAACTGCTTCTTGTCGTTCCAGTTCTCCGGCACATGCGGCGCCAGCGCGCCGACCACCCCGCCCGAGGCGCCCGCGCCCGGGCCATTCGGGTCGATCACCCGCACCCGCGCGCCGGCCTTCACGCAGGCCCAGGCGGTGGAGAGGCCGAAGATTCCGGCACCGTAGATGGTGACATCGGGCGATTGCATGGCGGGCGGGCGCTCCTCTTTCCTCTGCCGCCCGATTATCGCATGGTCTGGCACCGGATGCGAGGCACCTCGCTGAAGCACCGACACGATACCGACGTGATACCGACGCGATACAGACAATGAAAAACGCCCCGAATCCCCCCCGGCTCGACTGGCGCGAGGGCCGCGTGCCCGTCGCGACCGCGTTCGACGATCCCTATTTCAGCCTCGAGAACGGTCTGGAGGAAACCCGCCACGTCTTCCTCTCCGGCAACGCCCTGCCCGAGCGGTTTTCAGACGGTTTCCACATCGCCGAACTGGGCTTCGGCACCGGCCTCAACCTGCTCGCCACCCTGCAGCTCTGGCGCGCAAGCGGCCAGCACGGGCGGCTCCACTACACCAGTTTCGAGGCCTTTCCGATGCGCCCTGAAGAGATGCTGCGCGCGCAGGCCGCCTTCCCGGATCTGGCCGCGCTTTCCGCCGAGCTCGCGCCCCATTGGGGCAACAAGAATTTCGAGATGGAAGACCTCAGCTTCACCCTCGTCGAGGGCGATGCCCGCGGGACGCTGGCGCACTGGCAAGGTGCCGCGGATGCGTGGTTTCTCGATGGATTCTCCCCCGCCAAGAACCCCGAACTCTGGGAAGAAACCCTTATGGCGCAGGTGTTTACCCATACCGCGCCGGGAGGCACCGCCGCCACCTATACCGCCGCGGGTTTCGTCCGGCGCGGGCTCGAAGCGGCAGGGTTTGCAGTTTCCCGCGCGCCGGGATATGGGCGGAAACGGCACATGACCCGTGCCGTGAAAGGCCCCTCCGAATGACCGAACAGAACACCCGCGCCGGCATCCTCTTCATGGTGGTGACGACCTTCATCTTCGCCATGCAGGACGGGCTCTCGCGCCACCTCGCGGGCGAGTACAACGTCTTCATGGTGGTGATGGTGCGCTACTGGTTCTTCGCGGCCTTCGTCATGGCCGTGGCGGCGCGCAAGGCAGGCGGCCTGCGCGCGGCGGCGGCCACCTCGATGCCCTGGGTGCAGGGCTTCCGCGCCGTGCTGCTGGTGGCGGAAATTTGCGTTATGGTGGTTGGCTTTACCCTGCTGGGGCTGGTCGAGAGCCACGCCGTCTTCGCCTGCTACCCGCTGCTCATCGCCGCCCTCTCCGGCCCGGTTCTGGGCGAATACGTGGGCTGGCGCCGCTGGGCCGCCATCGGCGTGGGCTTCGTGGGCGTGGTGATCATCCTCGAGCCGGGCTTCGGCGTCTTCCAGCCCGCGGCGGTCATCCCCTTCATCGCGGCGCTGATGTTCGCGCTCTACGGCCTGCTCACCCGCTACGTGGGCCGCGTCGACAGCGCCGCCACCAGCTTCTTCTGGACAGGCACGGTGGGCATGGTGGCGATGACCGCCGTGGGCGCGTGGTTCTGGGAGCCCATGACCGGGCCGGACTGGGCGCTCATGGGCCTGCTCTGCATCACTGGTGCTGCGGGGCATTACACGCTCATCAAGTGCTACGAACTGGCCGAGGCGAGCGCGGTGCAGCCCTTCGC
>JAVKDQ010000059.1:0-8792 GCA_040222155.1 Roseovarius sp. | reverse complement strand
CGGCCGCGACGCGCGCCTCGTGCGCGGCGCCAATGGCTGGTCGCTTCCCGCCGCAGCCGCAGAGCCCGAGGTCGACGCCTCGGCGGGCTGATCCCTCCCTGCCCCTCACCTTCATGCGCGAAACGCAAGAGCCAAAGCCCGAAGGGCGGTGCGCGCCACTCGGACAAAGCCCCTGTGCCGTCTCTTGCCCGCCATCGAGAGACGACTAGCTTGCGCGCATGAAACTCCTGCTTGTCGAAGATCACGAGCCGCTTTCAGAGGCCATCGGCAGCGCGCTGCGGCGCGCGGGCTTCGTCGTCGATGATGCCGCCTCGCTCTTCGAGGCACGCGAGGCTCTTGCGCTTGCGGCCTATGATCTCGTGCTGCTCGATCTCGGCCTGCCGGATGGCAGCGGCATGGATCTGCTGGGCGACCTGCGCCGCAAGGGCGGCCTTCCGGTGATCGTGCTCACCGCGCGCGGCGCGCTCGGCGACAGGGTCGAAGGGCTCAACATGGGCGCCGACGACTATATCGTAAAGCCGGTCGAGATCCCCGAGCTCGTTGCGCGGTGCCGGGCGATCCTGCGCCGCCCCGGCAGCCGCGACACCGCCAAGCTCACCGCCGGGGCGCTCACGGTCGACACGGTGCATCGCGAGGCGCATTGCGGAGACCGTCCCCTGCCGCTCGGGCGCCGCGAGCTGGGCGCGCTCGAGCTGCTCATGCGGCGCAAGAACCGCGTGGTGCCCCGCGAGGTCATGCTCGACACGCTCTACAATCGCGAAGACGAGGTCTCGCCCAATGCGATCGACGCGGCCGTCTCCCGCCTGCGCCGCACCATCGACACCGAGGAGAGCGGCGTGACCTTCCAGACGATCCGCGGCATCGGCTGGATGCTGGTGGATCCGGGCGACCCATGAGCCCCAAACCGCGACGCCGGCTGCAGGCGATCCTCGGGCGCAGGTTGCTGATGATCGCGCTGGCGGTGATCTTCGCCAACATCGCCCTCGTGGCCTATTTCGACGCCTCCGATCGGGGCGACCTGATCCGCGATGTGGCCTTCCGGCAGATCATGCTGCTCGAGCAGGCCGCGCTTGACTCGCAGCTCGACCCCGCGCTCTTCCGGCAGGCGCTGCCGCCCCATTTCGCCGAGCATCCCGAGGCCTACGGCTTTCGCCTCACCAGCGCCACGGGCGAAGAGATCGCCGCCTCCAGCACCGGGCTCTTTCCCGTCAGCATGCGCGATGGCGTGGATGTCGTCTCCGACTGGATGTCGTGGCCCGCGGGGCAGGATGTGCTGCCGGTCATCGCCTCCCACACCCTGTCGCCCGAGGCGGGCGAAGCACGGCTGCTCTTCGTCATGCGCGCCGACCCGGCCAACCTGATCGCCTGGGAGGTCTGGGACGAGTTCAAGGGCCATGTGCTGCTGCCGCTCCTGCCCATCACCCTTCTGCTGATGGCCGGCGCATGGCTGGTCACGCGGCGCGCGCTGCGGCCCGTGGCCGATGCCGCGGCCTGGGCCCGCCG
This sequence comes from Roseovarius sp., assembly GCA_040222155.1. GTDB lineage: Bacteria > Pseudomonadota > Alphaproteobacteria > Rhodobacterales > Rhodobacteraceae > Roseovarius. Next base: position 7,289 of record JAVKDQ010000059.1, on the reverse strand, counting down.
GGTGCGGCCCGGGCGCCCCTTGCCCGATTTCGCCGAGCAGGAGCAATCCGCCGAGATCGGCGATATGATCGACGCAGTGCGCCGCAGCCTCGACCGGCTGAATGCCGAGCTCGATGCCGAGCAGCGCCGCGCCGGAGAGGCCGCGCATGCGCTGCGCACGCCGGTGGCCGTGCTGGTGGCCCGGCTCGATGCGCTGCCGGAGGGGCCGCAAAGCGACACGTTGCGCGCCGATGTGCAGGCGCTCTCGCGCACGGTCACGCAGTTTCTCTCCTCCGCCGGCGCCGACCGGCTGGAGCTCGACGGCAGCGAGCGCGCCGATCTGCCGGCCATCGCCCACCGCGTGGTCTCCGAGCTTGCCCCGCTGGCCCTCAGGCGCGGCGGCGAGATCGAGGTGGAGACACGCGGCACGCCGGCCCTCGTGCAGGGCTCGACCGATGCGATCACCCTCGCCCTCACCAACCTCGTCGAGAACGCCATCTACCACGGCGGCGCCGGCCCGATCACCGTCACGGTGGGCCCCGGCCCGGAAATCGCCGTGCGAGACAGGGGCCCCGGCCTGCCGGATGTCGCGCGCGAAAGCCTCTTTCGCCCGTTCTGGCGTGGCCCCGGCGCGGCACGCGGCGGCGCGGGCCTCGGCCTCGCCATCGTCGACCGCATCCAGCGCTCGCATGGCGGCCAGATCATTGCCGAACCGGCAGAGGGCGGCGGCGCGGTCTTTCGCCTGATCTACCGCGCCGCCTGACGGGTCTTCGGTTTTCCCGTCAGAGACCCGTCAGAATCACCCCGTACTTCTCTCCTCAAGACGCGAGAAACCCGGCGCAACCGCGCGGCAGCGTCCTAGCGGCCCGAAGCGGCCATCTGTGCAACGAAAGGAGAAAGACATGCGTGACCTGAACACTGAAGAACTGGAGCAAGTCTACGGCGCGGGCGGCCGCGGCCGCGGGCGTGGCCGCAACCGGCGCCGCCGGAACCGCCGCGACAACACGATCTCGCGCTCGGATCGCAGCCGGCGCGACCGGACCCGGGGCAACACCGTGTCCCGCTCGGATCGTCGCTGATCCACCGGGGCCGCCTCTCGCGAGGGGCGGCCCTCTTCCATCTCCGCCGCCAGACCAGCCTCCACAGGAGTTTCCCGATGTTCGACGACGACACCACCAGCGGCCTCCCCCAGGCCGAAACCAGCCCGTCTGGCGCCGCACCGGAACCCGCAGGCGCCGTCAGCGAGGAGATGTGGCTGCTGGGCCAGCCGAGCCTCGAGGATTATCTCGATTACGTGCGCCGGGCCGTCGTGGGCGGCGCAGAGATGTCGCGGCGCCCGCTGGTCGATGCATGGCGCGCGGCCAACGATGTCTATGCCGATCTGGAGGAAGACGAGGCCGGGCTGGCCGACGAGATCGCGTGCCACCCGCTGCCCGCCGCGATGGCGCCGCTCGTCGAGGCGCTCTCGGCCACCGACTCCTTCCAGCGCACCTTCGACCGCGTGCCGACCACCTTCGGCATGGTCGAACTCGACAAGCTGATCGTCTCGCAGAAACGCGTCACCAAGCCCTTCGCCGAGCGCCTTGCCGCCTCGCTCACGCCGCCGCCGGATGCTGCAGGGCTCTTCCGCTTCTGCCAGCCGATCGAGCGCACCGACCCGCCGGTCAGGGTGCGGCGCCTCTCGGAAGACAGGTTTCTCTTCACCTCCGCCTCGAACGACCTGCGCTTTCACGAGGCGGCGCTTCTGCACCCCGGCCAGCTTTCGGGCCACGCCGCCTTCGGCCCCATCCAGAACATCCTCGGCCTCGTGGTGGGCTACGGCTCGAACTTCCTCAGCGCCATCCGCTCGGAAGACCGCATGGTGCTGCATAACGGCTATCACCGGGCCGTGGCGCTGCGCATGGCGGGCATCACCCACGCGCCCTGCATCATTCAGGAGGTCACGCGGCGCGACGAGCTCGAGCTCACCGCCGCCTCCACCGTCAGCTCCGATCCGGCCTTCTACTTCCGTGCCGCGCGCCCGCCGCTGCTGAAGGATTTCTTCGATCCGCGCCTCTGCACCGTGGTCCCCACGCGGCGCGGGGAGCGTCACATCGAGCTCGCGTTCACCGTGAAGGATTACACGGTGTACGACGCATGACCACGCCTCCGCCCCCGTCCGGCAACCGGGAGGGAAAGGCGCAACCGCTCTTTCGCGAAGAGGCCGTGGCCGAGCAGCAGGATCGCTGGCTCGGCACGGTGCTCGTTGTGCCGCCCCTCTCGCAGAGCCTCCAGACGCTGGTCGTGGCCCTCGTGGTGGCGGGCATTCTCGGGCTGCTCGTCTTCGGCGAATACACCCGCAAGGTGCGGCTGGCCGGCGCCCTGACCCCCGAAACCGGGCTGATCGAGATCGTGGCGCCGCTGGGCGGCAGCCTCGTCGCGCTCGATGTCGACGAAGGGCAGGAGGTGGCCGCCGGCGCGCCTATCGCGCGGCTCTCCGGCGAGCGGCGCAGCGAGGCCGTGGGCGCGACGATGGAGCAGGTGCTGCGCTCCCTGCAGGACCGGCGCGCGAGCCTCGTGGCCGAGCGCACCAGAAGCGATGCGCTTTTCGAGCAGCGCGCTGCCCTGCTCTCCGCGCGCATCGCGGCCCTGCGGCAGGAATTGCAGGATCTCGAGGCCGAGGCGCGGCTGGTGGAGGCGCGGATCGATCTCACCGCCGCCATGGCCGAGCGGCAGCGCGACCTGCGCGCGCGCGACCTCACGACCGAGCTCGCCGTCTTCACCACCGAGAAGGACCTGCTCGACGAAAGCCTCGCCCTCCAGCAGCTCGCGCGCCAGCGCAGCGCCCTCTCTCGCACCCTGACGGAAACCGAGGCCGAACAGAGTTCCGCCCCCGTCGAGCACGAGCAGCGCAAGGCCGAGATCACCCGCGCCATCGCCGCGCTCGATCAGGAGATCGCCGAGGCCGAGGCGCAGCGCGAATTCGTGGTGACCGCGCCAAAGGCCGGCACCATCACCGCGCTGCAGGCCGCGCGGGGCGATACGCTGGCCCCCTCCGCCCCCCTGATGACGCTGGTGCCCGCCGGCGCGCGGCTCGAGGCAAGGCTCTACGGCCCGAGCCGTGCCATCGGCTTCGTGCGCCCGGGCCAGAAGGTTCGGATCCGCTACGAGGCCTACCCGCATCAGAAATTCGGGCTCTACGAGGGCACCGTCGCCTCGGTGTCGCGCGCGCCCGTTGCAGCGGGCCTCGTGCCGCAGGGCACCGCCCCGGCCGAGCCGGTCTACCGCATCCTCGTCGATCTGGCCTCGCAGCACGCGCAGGCCTATGGCGAAGCGGTGCCGCTGCAGCCCGGCATGAAACTGCAGGCCGACATCCTGATCGAGACGCGCAATCTCTACGAATGGATCCTCGACCCGCTCCGCGCCCTTGCCGGCGGGGGCACCGCATGAGCGTGGCGAACCTGCAGTTCGGCTGGGGCCGCCGCCTGCCGCTCATCCTGCAGGCCGAGGCGGCGGAATGCGGGCTGGCCTGCCTCGCGATGATCGCGGGCTATCACGGGCATCACGCCGATACCGCCACGCTGCGCCGCCGCCACGGCTTCTCGCTCAAGGGCGCGACGCTGAAGGACGTGATCGCCGTGGCCGACCGGATCGGGCTGGCCGCCCGCCCCCTGCGGCTCGAACTGCACGAGCTGCCGATGCTCAAGACCCCCTGCATCCTGCATTGGGATCTCAACCATTTCGTCGTGCTCAAATCGGTCTCGCGCGATGGCATCACCCTCCACGACCCTGCCGAGGGGCTGCGCCGCGTGGCGATGGCCGATGTCTCGCGCCATTTCACCGGCGTCGCCCTCGAACTCGCCCCCACCGGCGGGTTCGAAACCGCCGCACCGCCCCCGCGCGTGCGGATGCGCGCGCTCCTGGGCCATGTCACCGGGCTGCGCCGGGCGCTGGGGCACCTGCTCATCCTCGCCCTCGCGCTCGAGGTTCTGGCGCTGCTCGCCCCGCTCTTCGTGGCGCTCACCGTCGATCAGGCCATCGTCTCCGCCGATCGCAGCCTGCTGCTCACCCTGCTCGTGGCCTTCGGCCTGCTTCTCGTCGTGCAGACCTCCATCAGCTTCCTGCGCGAATGGATGCTGATCCGCCTCGGCGCCTCGCTCAAGGTGCAATCGCGCAAGAACCTCTTCACCCATCTGGTGGCGCTGCCGGCGGGCTATTTCGAAACCCGCCACGTGGCCGACGTGATGTCGCGCTTCGACAGCCAGAACACCATCCTGCAGACGCTCAGCACCGACCTCGTGATCGCCCTGCTCGACGGGCTCATGTGCGTCGTCACCCTCGCGGTGATGTTCCTGCTCGCGCCGGTGCTGGCCTCCATCGCGCTGGTCGGTGCCGTGGCCTATTCGCTGCTCCGCTGGGCCTTCTACATGCCGCTCCGGCAGGCCTCCTCCGAGGCGATCATCTGGGCCGCGCGGCGCGACAGCCACTTTCTCGAAACCCTGCGCGGCATGAAGGCGATCAAGCTCTTCAACGGCCAGACCGACCGGCGCGCGCACTGGCTCAACCTGCTGGTGGAAACCACCAACCGCCAGATCGCCACCCAGCGGCTCAACCTGCTCTTCCGCACCGCCAACGCCTTCCTGCTGGGCGCGCTGGCGCTCGGCATCGTCTACATGGCCGCGCGGATGATCCTCGACAACCTCTTCTCCGTGGGCCTCCTGGTGGCCTTCCTCGCCTACATGGACATGTTCCTGCGCCGCGCAAGCGGGTTGGTCGACACCTTCGTCGACCTGCGGATGCTGGGCATCCACGCCGAGCGGCTGGCCGATATCGCGCTCACCGCGCCCGAGCCCCGCTCGGAAACGCTCGAGCGGCCGCGCGGGCGGGCGGCGGTGGCGATCGAGGTGCGCGACCTCTCCTTCCGCTACGGGCCCAACGAGCCTTACGTGCTCGAAAAGCTCACCTTCCGCATCGAGCCCGGCACCTCCGTGGCCTTCGCCGGGCCCTCGGGCTGCGGCAAGACAACCCTGCTCAAGCTGCTCGCGGGGCTGCTCGAGCCCAGTTCCGGCACGGTGCTGGCCGATGGCGTGCCGATCGCGCGGCTGGGCGGCGAGGCATGGCGCGCGCGGCTCGGCGTGGTGATGCAGGATGACGTGCTCTTCGCGGGCTCCATCGCCGACAACATCAGCTTCTTCGCCGCCGAGTCGGACCCCGAGCGCATCGAGCGCTGCGCCCGCATGGCCGCCGTGCATGACGACATCGCCGCCATGCCGATGGGCTACGGCACGCTGATCGGCGACATGGGAACCAGCCTCTCCGGCGGGCAGAAACAGCGCGTGCTGCTGGCCCGCGCGCTCTATCGCCAGCCGGGGCTCCTGCTGCTCGACGAGGCCACCAGCCATCTCGACGTGACCCGCGAGCGCATCGTGAACGACACGTTGCGCAAGCTCGATGCCACCCGCATCTCGGTCGCACACCGCCCCGAGACGATCCGCGCCGCAGACCGCGTGATCCGGCTCGACCGGGGCCGCATCGTCTCCGACGGGCCGCCCGGCGAGCATCCCGAGGGCGTCTTCGTCATCCCCGGCGATGCCGAGCCCCCGGTGCACCGTGACGCGCCCCCGGGCGGCGGTGCGCGCTCCGAGGGCTAGGCCGCGCGCGGCCCCCTCACCCGATCACCGGCATCTCTCGCGGCGCGCGGGTGGTCAGCAGCTCCGCCCCGCCCTCGCGCAGCACGATGTTCTCCTCATGCACGATCATCCTGCCCGGTGCATATTCCATCCCCGGCTCGATGGTGAGCACCATGCCGGGCACGAGCACCGTGCCGTCGCCCGGCCGGTGCGAGGGCGGCTCGGTGAGCTGCATCCCCAGCCCATGCCCCAGCCGTCCCACGTTGTTGCCCAGCGCACCCGCCTCCTGCAGCACCGCGTTCATCGTCGCGAAAAGATCGTCGGTCGTGGCGCCCGGCACGGCAGCGGCAATGCCCGCCTCCGTGGCCCGCCACACCGCGTCCTGCGCCCGCTTCGCCGCGTCCGAAATCGCGCCCACCGCGTAGTTCCGGTCGAAGTCGCTCATGTAGCCGTCAAAGCTCGCGCCCGTGTCGAAGAAGAGCACATCGCCCGCCTCTAGGCGCTTCTCCGTCGGCCCGCACACGATCTGCGGCACACCGCCCGGCCCCGAGATCGCGGGCAGAAAGGGCACATGATCGGCCCCGCGCCCGATGATGTCGCGCCGGAGCACCCGCGCCGCCTCGCGCTCCGTCATCCCCACCGAGAGCTTCGGCGCCAGCGCCTCGTAGGCATCGCTCACGATCCCGCAGACAAAGCGCAGCCGGTCGATCTCTGCCTCGGTCTTCACCATGCGGATCTCCCAGAGGCAGGGCGCGCCATCCGCCAGCTCAAGTCCGCTCACCTTCTCCCGCAGCGCGAGAAACTCCACCACCGGCATCCTGAGCGCCATCTCGCGGCCCAGCTCCATGCCCACCCGCCCATGCCGGCGCGGCAGCGCCTCGAGCGCTGCCGCCAGCAGGCTGATCCCGTCATCCTCGGGCCGGGGCGCGGGCCATGCCCGAACGTCGCGCACCCATGTCCGCGCGGCAATTTCGCCCGCGCCGATCTCCGGCACCACCGCCACCGGCGCCCCCTCGCGCGGCACGATCAGGAACCACGGCCGCGTCGGGCTCTCCCAGAACTGCATCTCGAGCCCGGAGAAATAGCGGAAGTTGTGCGGCGTCGTGACCAGCAGCGCGTCGAAGCCATGCCCCTCCATCAGCCGTTGCGCCCGCGCGGTGCGGGCCTCGAACTCGCTATCGGCAAAGCCGTGCGGCGGGCGGGGGCGCGGTGTCATGCGGCGGTCTCCTCGGGCTGTCCCGGCCAGACTACAGGCGCCGCCACATAAAGCCAGCCCGAAGCCCGGGCCGCCCCGCCCACGAAATCTTGATCGGCCTGCCCCATCGACAGAAACCCGCCTCAAGCTATGCTATCCGTCACTCAACACGGAGGAAAAACCCCATGAAACACCTGATGATCCTGGCCACGCTCGGCCTGCTCGCCACCCCCGCCGTAGCCGGCCAGTGCCCGATGGACATGTCGAAGATCGACGCCGCGATGGAAACGGCGCAGCTTTCCGAAGCCGATATGGCAATGGTGAAGGAGCTGCGCGCCGAGGGCGAGGCGCTCCACAAGGCGGGCGATCATGCCGCCTCTGTCGAGACGCTCGGCAAGGCCAAGGAAATGCTGGGCATATAAGCCCTCGAGGCTGGCCCCCGATGGCCCAGGCCGCGCGGAACCCTGCCGCGCGGCCCGGCGCCTCTCTTGACCGCCGCGCGCGGC
>JAVKDQ010000058.1:0-2577 GCA_040222155.1 Roseovarius sp. | reverse complement strand
GGCGTAGTCACGTTCCTTACGAGCTGTTTCCCTTTCTGCGAGCAATTGATCAATCAACTCGTGCCGGAGACCAGTTTCCTCTACATTGAAGTAGGCATCGTTTTTCGTTTCGAGCAAACCCAAGAACTTGGCGGAAGTTTTCAGCTTTGCCCGCTCTCCCTCTCGCGCATACATGTGTAGCTGCGTTATTGCCTCAGGCGTGTTCAAGTCGTCCATTATCGCGCGCTGAACCTCTATGGGGAGGTTTGGGTCTGCTTCGATACCTAGAGTCATTTGGCGCCATTTCTGCAGAATATACTTTGCCTCTCGCGCTTTTTTCTCCGTCCAATCCATCGGCTTCCGATAATGCGTGCTGAGAAACACGAAGCGGATCACCTCGCCCGGATATCCCTGCTCCAGCAAATCTCGCACGGTGAAGAAGTTGCCCAAGCTCTTGGACATCTTCTTGCCCTCCACCTGCAGCATCTCGTTATGCAACCAGACCTTCGCGAAGTCCCCCTCGGGATGGGCGCAGCAGCTTTGGGCGATCTCGTTCTCGTGGTGGGGGAACATCAGGTCGTTGCCGCCGCCGTGGATGTCGAAGCTTTCGCCCAGAAGCTCGTAGGCCATGGCGGAGCATTCGATATGCCAGCCGGGGCGGCCCCGGCCCCAGGGTGACGGCCATCCCGGCAGATCGTCGGAAGACGGCTTCCACAGCACGAAATCCATCGGGTTCTTCTTGTAGGGCGCCACCTCGACCCGCGCGCCGGCGATCATGTCGTCGACCGAGCGGCCCGAGAGCTTGCCATAGCCGGATTTCCAGCTGTCGACGGCGAAGAGCACATGGCCTTCGGCGGCGTAGGCATGGCCCTTCTCGATGAGCGTCTCGATCATCGCGACCATCTGGGGGATGTATTGCGTGGCGCGCGGCATCTTCGTGGGCTCGAGCGCGCCGAGCTCGGCCATGTCGTCGAGAAACCATTGGGTCGTCTCGGCGGTGATCTCGCCGATCGGCCGACCGCTCTCGGCGGCGCGGGCGTTGATCTTGTCGTCCACGTCGGTGAAGTTGCGGACATAGGTCACGTGATCGGCGCCGTAGACATGGCGCAGGAGGCGGAAGAGCATGTCGAACACCACCACGGGGCGGGCATTGCCCAGATGCGCGCGGTCATAGACGGTGGGCCCGCAGACATACATCCGCACATTGGCCGGGTCGAGCGGCGCGAAGGGCTCCTTGCGGCGCGTTCTGGTGTTGTGAAGCTGGATCGTCGTCATAAGGCCCTCGTTCGCAGGCATGCTCCCGCGGCGGGCTTATCAACTTGGTTCTCTCTAGGGAATAGGTGACCGGCCCGCCTGACTATGTCAGCGGGTAATGCAGCAGATGATGATGGTTGCGGTGGTCATGGGCCAAGCTATAGGCGCGCGCCCGGCCCGCGTCAACAAGCCAGGCGGCGGGGCAGTTGCTTGACAGTGCCCTTGGGGCCGGGCCATCTGGCGCCGAATGTTCAGGGAAGGGAGGCGGCGATGGGCCTGTCGCGCAGGATCACCGGGCTTACGGGCGGCGGATCGGATGGCTGGGATGTGTATTACCGCGCCAAGGAGATGAAGGCGCGCGGGCTGCCCGTGGTGCAACTGACCATCGGCGAGCACGATATCGGCACCGACCGCCAGATCATCGACGCGATGCACGGGGCGATGGTTGCGGGCCATACCGGCTATTCGATGTTCAACGGCAATGCCAACCTGCGCGAGATCATCGCCGCCCGGGTGACCGAGCATACCGGGCTCGCCACCACGCCGGACAACGTGCTGGTGGTGCCCGGCGGGCAGGCCGGGCTCTTCGCCGCGCATCACGCCGCCTGCGACGAGGGCGACCGGGCGCTTTTCATCGACCCCTATTACGCGACCTATCCGGGCACGATCCGGGGGGTGGGAGCGGTGCCCGTGGCGGTTGCGGCGCGGCCCGAGCGCGGCTTTCAGCCCGACGCGGCGGAGATCGCGGCGCAGGCGGAGGGCGCGAAGAGCCTGCTCATCAACACGCCCAACAACCCCACCGGCGTGGCCTATACGCGCGAGACGCTGGAGGGGATCGCAGGGGTGGCGCAGGCGCATGACCTCTGGGTGATCTCCGACGAGGTCTATGACACGCAGGTCTGGGAAGGGGCGCATCTGAGCCCGCGCACCCTGCCCGGCATGGCCGAGCGCACGCTGGTGGTGGGCTCGCTCTCGAAGAGCCATGCGATGACCGGCTCGCGGATCGGTTGGGTGGTGGGCCCGGAGGAGGCGATCGCGCATATGGCCAATCTCTCGACCCACACGACCTATGGCGTGGCGGGGTTCGTTCAGGAGGCGGCGGTGTTCGCGCTGGGGCTGGGGCCGGAGTTCGAGGCGGAGGTGGCGGCCCCCTTCCGGCGGCGCCGCGACATCGTGATGGACATGCTCGAGGGCCAGAACACGATCCGCCCGATCCCGCCCGACGGCACGATGTTCGTGATGCTCGACATCCGCGCCACGGGGCTATCGGGCGAGGCCTTCGCGGAGCGGCTGCTCGACGACTACCACGTTGCGGTGATGCCGGGAGAGAGCTTCGGGCAGGCG
>JAVKDQ010000057.1:0-21125 GCA_040222155.1 Roseovarius sp. | reverse complement strand
CTCGCCGCCCTGCGCAACGAAACCCAGCACGGTGCGCATCAGGTCGGAAGCGCCCACGCCGCAATTGGCGCCATAAGCCAGCGGCGGGTTGTCGAGCTTCTCGACCATCGCGGCCATGTCGGCGGAGGTGAGGCCCATCATCGTGCGCCCGGCAGTGTCGAAGCTCATCGTGCCGCACCAGGGCATGCCGGCGAGGGCGAAGGCCTCGGCGGCGGCCTTGTATTCCTCGGGCGCGCTGATCGTCTCGAGCCAGAGCACATCGGCCCCGCCTTCCTTCAGCCCCTCGGCCTGCTCGTGGAAGATCTCCACGGCCAGTTCATGGGTGAGCGCGCCCATCGGCGCCATGATCTCGCCGGTCGGCCCCACCGAGCCAGCCACGATCACCTTGCGGTCGCGCTGGTCGGCCACCTCGCGGCCGATCTCGGCGCTGATCCGTGAAAGCTCCCGCGCGCGCTTCTGCGCGCCATGCAGCTTGAGCCGCGCGGCGTTGCCGCCGAAGGAATTGGTGAGAAAGAGATCGCTGCCCGCATCCACCGCCATCGTGTAGAGCTTCGCGATGCGGTCGGGATGCTCGTCGTTCCACATCTCCGGCGCGTCGCCCGAGCTCAGCCCCATGTTGAAGAGGTTCGTGCCGGTCGCGCCGTCGGCGAGGATCCAGTCGCGGGTTTCCATCATCTCGGACAACGCGTTGGGCATGGGATCTCCTGATAGGGTCATGTGGGAAAAGGCTTTCGCCAATCTCTCGCATGCGCGCGCGGGCGTCGCAAATGCAAAAGCCTCATGATCTTCCTGAGGGGCGTTTCAGAGCCGTCTGGCGCAAGGGGTCTTGCGCCAGGCGAAATCGGTAATATTGCCAGAGGGTTACGCCTCTTTCATCACCTGATCCTTGGCGATACGCAAGAGTTCGTCCATCTTGCCGCGAATGGTGTCTGCATCGGCGAGATCGCCGAGATCGGCGGCCACCTTGCGCACCACGTCCTCGTGGCCGGCTTCCTCGAAATCGGATTTCACGACCTCGAGCGCATAGGCATTGGCATCATCGCCCGTCTTGCCCAGCAGCTCCGCCGCCCAGAGGCCGAGGAGCTTGTTGCGGCGCATCTCGGCGCGAAAGCGCATTTCCTCGTCATGGGCGTATTTGTTCTCGAAGGCATTCTCGCGATCGTCGAAAGTTGTCATCTGGCCGCTCCCTGCACAGCGTTTCGGTCCTCCCCGATATGCCCGCAGGGGCCGCAAACCGCAAGAGGGCAGGGGCGCGTGGGGCGGCTTCGGCCCATCTTGCGGCAACCTGCCCCATGCACTAAGAGAAGCGCATGGACCGGAGGGGGGAGTCGCCCCTGCCGGCTTTCAGCATTGGAGCAAGCATGGCGCGTCGCAAGAAGATTTACGAGGGCAAGGCCAAAACGCTGTTCGAGGGGCCGGAGCCAGGCACGATCGTGCAGTATTTCAAGGACGACGCCACCGCCTTCAACGCCGAGAAACGCGACGTGATAGAGGGCAAGGGCGTGCTCAACAACATGTTGAGCGAGTATTTCATGACCGGCCTGACGTCCGTCGGCATCCCCAACCACTTTCTAAAGCGGCTCAACATGCGCGAGCAACTGGTGCGCGCGGTGGAGATCATCCCGCTCGAGGTGATCGTGCGCAATTACGCCGCCGGCTCCATGGCCAAGCGGCTGGGGATGGACGAGGGCACGCAATTGCCGCGCCCGGTGGTGGAATATTGCCTCAAGGACGACAAGCTGGGCGACCCGCTGGTGACCGAGGAGCATATCGCCGCCTTCGGCTGGGCCTCGCAGCAGGACATGGACGATATCCTGAGCCTCGCGCTTCGGGTGAACGATTTTCTTTCGGGCGTCATGTATGGCGTGGGAATCAAGCTCATCGACTTCAAGATCGAGATCGGGCGCATCTACGAGGGCGACTTCCAGCGCCTGATCGTGGCCGACGAGATCTCGCCCGACAGCTGCCGCCTGTGGGATATCGAAACAGGCCAGAAGCTCGACAAGGATGTGTTCCGCCGCGATCTGGGCTCGCTGACCGATGCCTATTCGGAAGTGGCCAAGCGGCTCGGCGTTCTGCCCAAGGGCGCGACGCAACTCAACCGGCCCACGCTGATCAACTGAGGCGTGGGCTTTCGGCACAGTTAAGGGCGCGGGCAGGGCGCTCGCAAGAAGAAAAGGGGCGAGAGCGATGAAGGCACGGGTGCATATCATGCTGAAGACCGGGGTGCTCGATGTTCAGGGCGAGGCGGTGCGCCACGCGCTTGGGCAACTTGGCTTCGACGGGGTCGAAGGCGTGCGGCAGGGCAAGGTGATCGAGCTCGATCTCGCTGAAACGGACCGCAAGAGCGCCGAGGAAGCCGTTGAAAAAATGTGCGAAAAGCTCCTCGCCAACACGGTGATCGAAAGCTACTCGGTGGAGATCGCCTGATGGACCGCCCCCGAGGCTATACGGGGGCGCTTGTTGCACTGGCCTTTTCCGGCCCGATGCGCCGGATGTCATGGCGCCTCAGGCTTGCGGTTGTGGTTTTCGCCTTTCCACTGCTCATGTTATTGGCCGCAGCGCTCTACACGGCCGAAAGCGCCTTGTACGTGCTGCGCTCCGAGCCTGTAACGGGCACCGTGGTGCAGCGTTATGAATGGGTTGGCGAGACAATTTTCGACCGTGGCAAAGTGAATTACGAGCCGATCTTCACCTACGAGATGGAGGGAGAGACGCGGCGCGCAAGCGTTGGCAGCGCGCATGGCTCCTTCGATCTGGAGGTGGGCGACACCGCGACGATCCGCGCCATCCCGTCATCGCGCGGAAATGTCCGCCTCGACACATGGCAGGGGCTGTGGTTTATGCCGGTCGTGCTTGGCCTCATGGGCGGTGCTGCCCTGCTTGTGGCGGGCCTCTTTTGGCTCGTCGTCACCCGGATTTTTTTCAGAAAGGATGCCAGATGAAAGCGGCTGTGGTGGTCTTTCCCGGTTCGAATTGCGATCGCGACCTGAAAGTGGCTCTGGAACAGGCTGGGGCGCAGGTAACGATGGTCTGGCACAAGGAGACCGCGCTGCCCGAAGGGGTGGACGTGGCGGGCATCCCCGGCGGCTTCTCCTTTGGCGACTACCTGCGTTGCGGGGCGATTGCCGCGAACTCGCCGATCTGCCGCTCGGTGGTGGCCCATGCCGAGCGCGGCGGCTACGTTCTGGGCATCTGCAACGGCTTCCAGGTGCTCACCGAAACCGGGCTGCTGCCCGGGGTTCTGCTGCGCAATGCGGGGTTGAAGTATGTCTGCAAAGCGCTTGACCTGAAAGTGGAAACCTCCAACAGCGCCTTCACGGCGGGCTACAATGCCGGCACCACGATCACCATCCCGATCGCGCATCACGACGGCAATTACTTCGCCGATGACGCCACCATACAGGCGCTCGAAGCGGAAGATCGCGTGGCCTTTCGCTACGTGGTCAACCCCAATGGCTCGAAGAAGGACATTGCCGGCGTGCTCTCGGAAAACCGCCGCGTTCTGGGGATGATGCCCCATCCCGAGCGGATGGCCGACCCAGTGCATGGCAATACCGAGGGCCGCATCCTCTTCGAGACACTTGTGGATCAGCTTGCCACCGCCTGACGGCCCGGCAGCGGCGAGGCTCCGCCCATGGGCGGGCAGGGGCCGCGCCGTGGCGCTTGAGGCGGGGTCGCGCTCGGCGTAATCTGTCACGCATGACACCGCCTTCGCCCTTCATCCGCAATCCAGCTTCCGGCGAGAGCCCGGGCGGCGCCGGCCGCGGCGGCACCGTGCGCACACTGAGCTGGCGCGCGCGGCTGGCGCTGATCCTTCTGGCGGTGCTGGCGGTGGCCACCGTGACGGTGACAAACACGCTGCTCACCGACCGTTTCACCGAGACCACGCGCAACCGCGCCGAATTGCGGCTTCTGCTCTACAGCGGCAATATCCAGAGCGAATTACAGCAGAACGCGATCGTGCCTCAGCTGCTCTCGCGCGATCCCACGCTGATCTCTGCGCTGGCCACTGGCGATTTCTCGCAAAGCTCGCAGCGGCTCATCTCCTTCAACGAGGAGATCTCGGCGGCCTCGCTCACGCTTCTGGGCAAGGATGGCCGCGTGGTGGCCTCGACCAATCGTGAGTCGATCGGCCAGTCTTTCCGCGAGTCGCCCGTATTCGTTGAGGCGATGCGATCGAAAGACAATATCTTCAACATCATAAGAGATGAACCTAACCGATTCCGCTTCTTCTATTCCCGCCGGGTGGATTCGCAAAGCGGGCTCGCAGGGGTGATCCTCGTGGAGGTCGGTCTCGCGAAATACGAGCGGGCATGGGCGGGCATTTCGGATGCGGTGCTGGTGACCGACAGCGAAGGCACGATCATCATGGCGACGGAGCCGCGCTGGCGCGGGTTGAAGGAGCAGGACGCGCTCGCGCGCGAACCGGCCTCCTCGGCGATCCAGCGGGCATTGCAGGCCACGACCGATTGGCACGGTTTGCCGGCGGATGCCTATGTGCAGGGCGAGGCGGTGATGCGCACCTCTGCGCGGGTGCCGTTCCGGGGCTGGCGCATCGCGAGCTTCACCACCTATGCCAGCGTGCGCGAGAAGGTAAACGGCTTTCTGGCGCTGGAGATCATGTGCTTCGCGATCCTGCTGGCGCTGGCCTTCTACTTTCTCAACCGCAAGGCCACGGTGCGGATGGCGCTCTTCCAGCGCGAGTCGGCGGAGCTTCGCGCATTGAACCTGCGCCTGCAGCGGGAAATCGCCGAGCGCCAGAGGGTGCAGGAAAACCTCGCGGTGGCCGAACAGACCCTCGCGCAGAGCTCGAAACTGGCGGCTCTGGGCGAGATGTCGGCGGCGGTGAGCCATGAGCTCAACCAGCCGCTCGCCGCGATGAAGACCTATCTCGCCGGCGCCCGCCTGCTGCTCGGGCGCAACCGGCCGGAAGAGGCGCTTTCCTCCTTCCAGCGGATCGACGATCTGATCGAGCGGATGGGCGCGATCACCAAGCAGCTCAAGTCCTATGCGCGGCAGTCCGGGGGCGATCTGGCCCCTGTAAACCTTGCCGATGCGCTCAATTCGGCCCTGGCGATGATGGAGCCGCAGCTGCGCCAGAGGCACGTGAAGATCACCCGCACGCTGCCCGATGCGCCGGTGATGGTGATGGGCGACCGGCTGCGCATCGAGCAGGTGATGGTAAACCTCCTGCGCAACGCGCTCGACGCCACGCAATCGGTGCCGGAAGCGGCCATCGACATCCTGCTCGCGGCGGGCGAGACGGCGGTGCTGACTGTGCGCGACAACGGCACCGGGATCGACAATATCGAGAACCTCTTCGAGCCTTTCTACACCACCAAGCAGCCCGGCGAGGGGGTGGGGCTGGGGCTTGCCATTTCCTCCGGCATCGTCAACGACTTGGGCGGCCGGCTGATGGCCCGCAACGCGGCCGCGGGCGGCGCCGTGTTCGAGATGCAGCTACCGATCCTGCCGGAGGAAACCCGCGCCGCGGAATAGGCGGGAACCGGGGCGAATGAAAACCGTTAAGAGCAACGGGCAGCGGAGATAAGAAACATGCCAAGCGCCATGAAGATTGCCATCGTCGATGACGAGAAGGACATGCGCCAGTCGATCAGCCAATGGCTGGCGCTCTCGGGATATGACACGGAGGCCTTTCCCTCCGCCGAGGACGCGCTGAAGGTGCTCGGGCCGGAATATCCGGGCATCGTGGTGACCGACATCAAGATGCCGGGCATGGACGGGATGCAGTTTCTCAAGAAGCTGATGAGCTCGGATTCGAGCTTGCCGGTGATCATGATCACCGGGCATGGCGATGTGCCTATGGCAGTGGAGGCGATGCGGATCGGGGCCTTCGACTTTCTCGAAAAGCCCTTCAACCCGGATCGTATGAACGAGTTGGCCAAGAAGGCCGCGAACCAGCGCCGAATGACGCTCGATGCCCGCGCGCTCAGGCGAGAGCTTTCGGATGGCGGGCAGCTGATGAAGAAGCTCATCGGCGTGAGCCCGGCGATGGAGCGGCTGAAGGAAGACATCCTCGACCTGGGCCAGGCCGATAATCACGTGCTGATCGAGGGCGAGACAGGCACGGGCAAGACGCTGGTGGCTCATGCGCTGCATGCGGTGGGTGCGCGGGCGGGCAAGAAATTCGTGCTGGTGCCCTGCGCGGCCTTCGAGGAAGACGCGCTGATGAAGCGGCTCTTCGGCCCGATGAATCCCGAAGATGCGCAGCTTCCGGCGGTGGAGGAGGCGCGCGGCGGCACACTGGTGCTCGAGGACATAGAGCAACTTTCGGAGGCCGCGCAATCGCGGCTCCTGACCTTCATCAACGACGAGGGCGCGCCGCCCGAAGTGCGGATCGTGGCCATATCCAACATCCAGGAGCAGGATCGCACCTGCGAGGACGTGCTGAAGGCCAATCTCTTCTACCGGCTCGCTTCGCTGCGGATCACCGTGCCGCCGCTCCGCCAGCGCGGGGAGGACATTCTCACGCTCTTCACCCGGTTCTCCGACCAGTTCGCCGAGGATTACGGCTGCGAGGCGCCACAGGTGACGGCGCAGGAGGCCGCGCAGCTTCTGCAGGCGCCTTGGCCGGGCAACGTGCGCCAGCTCATCAACGTGGCGGAGCGCGCGGTGCTGCAGGCCCGGCGCGGCTCGGGCACCATCGCCTCGCTCCTGATGTCGGACCATCAGGACATGCAGCCGGTGATGACCACCGAGGGCAAGCCGCTCAAGGAATACGTGGAAGCCTTCGAGCGGATGCTGATCGACAACACCATGCGCCGCCACAAGGGCTCCATCGCTTCGGTGATGGACGAACTCTGCCTGCCACGACGCACGCTGAACGAGAAGATGGCGAAATACGGGTTGCAACGCTCGGATTACCTTTGACAACTTCGCTGGCGGCGCCTTGCCGCCGCGATGCCCGAGCCATCACCGGGCCTGCCGCGCGGGCCCGGTGATTATGGCCCCCGGCGCCCAAAGCATATTTTCCCCATTGTATTTCGCCCTAGAGAGGCATTAATGTGCGTGAACCTGCCATGCGACGCAACGCAGGTTAGAGAGTTTCGCTGATTCAGACATTTGCAGGAAGACAATTCCGCACATCTGAACAGGCCGATTGGGCCCTCGCAATAGGGCCGCCCCCATGCCTGTATGCCGCGCGATGAGCGCGCGCAGGCCACGAGTTGGTGCCCTGCGGGGTGCCGGAGTAGAAGAACCGCGATGAGGCGCGCGACACAACAACAAGCCACATGCTTGGGCACCTCCCAAGGGGCCACAGTTGACGCGTTTGCCATCGCCCTCAGGACAATGCCACGCCAAACCGCCGTGCCCCCCGGGCGCGCCGCTCCCTGCGCGTGGATGAGACAAATACAATGGCAAAGAAAATGCTTATCGATGCCACCCACGCGGAGGAAACCCGCGTTGTGGTGGTCGACGGAAACAAGGTCGAGGAGTTCGACTTTGAATCGGAAAACAAACGGCAACTCGCCGGCAATATCTACCTCGCAAAAGTCACCCGCGTAGAGCCTTCGCTGCAGGCGGCCTTCGTCGATTACGGCGGCAACCGGCACGGCTTTCTCGCCTTCTCCGAGATCCACCCGGATTACTACCAGATCCCCGTGGCAGATCGCGAGGCGCTGCTCGAGGAAGAGCGCGCCTATGCCGAGTCGCTCGAGGCGCGCGACGAAGAGGAGGAAAAGCCCAAGAGCCGCTCTTCCCGCCGGCATGGCGGCTCCAGATCCAAGGCCGAGAAGACCGACAGTCGCGATGCGGTAACCTCGTCGGACGAGATTCCTGGCATGGAATCGATCGACATGGACGAGGAGAGCGGGGCCGGCGACGAGGGCGAAGGCCTCTCGCCGATGGAAACCGTGGGCGAGACCCCGGTGGAAGAGCCTGCCTCCGAGGACACGGGCGAGGCGTCGGATGACGGCGCCGAGACACAGGACGACGAAGGCGGCGACGGGGAGCGGGGCAACGGCCGGTCGCGCAGCCGCTCGCGCCGGTCGTCTTCGCGGGGCCGTTCGGATGCCGCCGAGAAGGATGAAACCATCGAGGCCGTCTCCGATGACGACGACCACGAGGATATCCGCCCGCCGCGCAAACCCCGCCCGCGCCGCTACAAGATCCAGGAAGTCATCAAGGTACGCCAGATCCTTCTGGTGCAGGTCGTCAAGGAAGAGCGCGGCAACAAGGGCGCGGCGCTCACCACCTATCTGAGCCTCGCCGGGCGTTACTGCGTGCTGATGCCCAACACCGCCCGTGGCGGCGGCATCTCCCGCAAGATCACCCAGGCCGCCGACCGCAAGAAGCTCAAGGAAATCGCCAACGAGATCGACGTGCCCAAGGGCGCGGGCCTGATCATCCGCACCGCCGGCGCCAAGCGCACCAAGACGGAGATCAAGCGCGACTACGAATACCTGCAGCGCCTCTGGGAGCAGATCCGGGAACTCACGCTGAAATCGATCGCGCCCGCGCAGATCTACGAGGAAGGCAACCTCATCAAGCGCTCGATCCGCGACCTCTACAACCGCGACATCGACGAGGTGCATGTGGAGGGCGATGCGGGCTACCGCGTGGCCAAGGACTTCATGAAGATGATCATGCCGTCCCATGCCAAGAACGTGAAACACTACCACGACCAGATGCCGCTCTTCGCCCGCTACCAGGTGGAGAGCTACCTCAGCTCGATGTTCAACCCCACGGTGCAGCTCAAATCGGGCGGCTATATCGTGATCGGCGTCACCGAGGCGCTGGTGGCGATCGACGTGAACTCCGGTCGGGCCACCAAGGAAGGCTCGATCGAGGAGACCGCGCTCAAGACCAACCTCGAGGCCGCCGAGGAAGTGGCCCGCCAGCTGCGCCTGCGCGACCTCGCGGGGCTCATCGTGATCGACTTCATCGACATGGACGAGCGCAAGAACAACGCCGCCGTCGAGAAGCGCCTGAAGGACAAGCTGAAATCGGATCGCGCGCGCATCCAGGTCGGCCGCATCTCGGGCTTCGGCCTTCTTGAGATGAGCCGCCAGCGCTTGCGCCCCGGCATGATCGAGGCCACCACGCAGGCTTGCCCGGCCTGCCACGGCACCGGGCTCATCCGCTCGGATGACAACCTCGCGCTCTCCATCCTGCGCCAGATCGAGGAGGAGGGTGTGCGCCGCCGCTCCCGCGAGGTGCTGGTGAAATGCCCGGTGGGCATCGCCAACTTCCTGATGAACCAGAAGCGCGAGCACGTCGCCCAGATCGAGGCGCGCTACGGGCTTTCGGTGCGCATCGAGGGCGATCCGGCGCTGATCTCGCCCGATTTCTCCATCGAGAAGTTCAAGACCGCCACGCGCCATGTGCCCGAGGCCGCGCCCGTGGTTTCTGTCGACAGCTCGCTGATGGACGACATCGAAGACGAGGCGCTTTCGGAGATCGAAGAGAGCGACGAGGAAGAGACCGGCGCCAATGCCGAGGCCGAGTCGGGCTCGGGCGAGGATGACGGCAAGCCCAAGAAGCGCCGCCGCCGCCGCCGCCGCCGCTCGAAATCGAAGTCGAAGGATGGCGAAACGCAGGAGACGGGTGGCGAGAGCGGCGCTGACGAAGATGGCGAAGACGCCGGAGAAGAGGTAGAGGCCACGCCCACCGATGCACCGGCGCAACCTGCAGAAGCGGCCCAGGCAAGCGAGAGCGAAACAACGGAAGCTGAAGCAGAGGCCAAGCCGAAGCCCAAACGCACACGCAAGCCCCGCAGTTCGTCGAAGAAGGCCGAAACCGCGGATGCGGCGCCGGCTCCTGTCGAGGAGGCTTCGGCCGATACACCGGCGGAAGCGGCCACCGAAGAGGCGCCGGCCGATGTCGTGGCCGAAGAGGCGCCCAAGAAGAAACCTGCTTCGCGGTCGCGCAAATCCACCAGCAAGGCCAAGGCCGCCGAAGCGGAGAGTGCGACCGCCGAGGCCGAAACGCCGACTGCCGAGGCGGAACCCGAGGCAGCTCCTGAGCCGAGCCCCGAACCGGTCACCTCTGCCGAACCCGAGCCCGAGCCCGAGCCGGCGACCGCGGAGACCGCACCGGCCGATGACAAGCCCAAGCGGCGCGGTTGGTGGTCTGTCGGCCGATAATCTGAGAAGAAACGTGAAAACCCGGGGCCTTACCCCGGGTTTTTCATGCAAGGGTCAGGCGCGCGCGCCCTTTTCGACGCGGAAGACCATATGGGCGCCATCCTCCTCCACCCCGAGCAGTTGATGGCCCGCCTCGGCGCAGAAATGCGGCACGTCGATCACCGCGGCCGGATCATCCGCCCAAAGCGCCACGACGTCGCCCGCGGAAAGCGCCTTGAGGCGCTTGCGCAGCTTCAACACGGGCAAGGGGCACAGAAGCCCGCGGGCATCGAGAAGGTGATCGTCCATCATGCCGCCGGAGATAGGCGAGGGCTCACGCCCTGTCCACAGGCTTGTGACATCGCGCCTCGTGACCCGGCCCCGGGAATGGTCTAAGGGAAGGTCATGTTCGGAATCGACATCATCGACGCGGCCCTCCTGCCTGCCATGACCGTGGCGCTCTTCGCGGGCGTGATCTCGTTTCTGAGCCCTTGCGTGCTGCCCATCGTCCCGCCTTACCTCGCCTATATGAGCGGGGTGACGCTCAACGATCTTTCAGACCGCGCGCAGCCGCAGGGCAGGGCGCTGATGCCCGCGCTCTTCTTCGTGCTGGGCCTCTCCACGGTCTTCCTGCTGCTCGGTTTCGCGGCCTCCGCCGCCGGCATGGTCTTCCTGCAATATCAGGGCTATTTCAACACGGTGGCGGGCATCGTCGTGATGATATTCGGCGCGCATTTCATAGGCGTCTACCGAATCTCCTTTCTCGACCGCGAGGCGCGCATCGACGCGGGAGACAGGGGCGGCACCTCCTTCGGCGCCTACGTGCTGGGCCTCGCCTTCGCTTTCGGCTGGACGCCCTGCATCGGCCCGCAGCTGGGCGCCATCCTGTCGCTGGCCGCCGCCGAAGCCTCGGTGACCCGTGGCACGGTGCTGCTCGGCGTCTACGCGGCAGGGCTCGGCGTGCCCTTCCTGCTGGTCGCCGCCTTCCTGCCGCGTATGGGCGGGCTCATGGGCTGGATGAAGCGCCACATGGAGCAGATCGAGCGCGTCATGGGCCTGCTGCTCTGGACGATCGGCCTGCTGATGCTCACAGGCGGCTTTTCCGCATTCTCCTTCTGGCTGCTCGAGACATTCCCCGCGCTCGCCACGCTCGGCTGAGGCGTGCGAGCGCTGCCGTCGCGACAAGGTATTTTTACCAAGAAGAAGCCGGGGCGGGGCATCTTTGATTTCTTCTTGTTGCAAATACTTGAGATCCCGCCGCCGCCACCGGGGATGCCGCGCGAAAGTCTTACTCTTGCCGGAAACCTGGGGTATTCTTCCGGCCAAAAGAGGAGAGGTATGAGCAGCTCCGCCCAACGCCCCGTCAGACGCCGCCGCGTCTTCTACATTCCGGGCTACGACCCGATTCACCCGCGCCGCTATCGCGAGCTCTACCGCAAGGAGGCCGCCGAGCAGGCGGGGATCTCGGGCTATGCCATCGAGCTCTCGCCGAAGAAGGGCAAGTCGCAATCGCGCTACGGCTGGCATGTGACCGGCCGGATCGACGGCGCCACGGTGGAGGTGGAGGTGGATGTGCTGGTCTGGGCCGATATCGTGCGCGACAGCATGGAGAAGGGCATTCTCGGCACCTACCTGCTGATGCTGCGCACGGCCTGGGCCTATATCGCCTCGGGCGCGCTCTTCCGGCTGATGCGGCTGCGCAAGGGGCCTGTGATCGCGGCGCTCTACCCGGTGGGCTTTCTGATCGTGCAACTGCTCGTCGCGCTGGGGCTGGCCTGGGGGCTGGGGCGGCTCTTCGCCCTGCTGCACCGGCTCGCCGCCTGGGCGGGGCTCATCGCCGTGCCCTTCGTGCTCGAATGGTTCCGCCGCAAGGACAACAAGTTCTTCGCCTATTACCTGATGCATGACTACGCCTACTCGGCGAAGCATCGCGGCGCCGAGCCGCCCGAGCTTCTGGCGCGGATGGCCCAGTTTACCCACGAGATCGACGAGGCGCTCGGCAGCGATGTGGACGAGGTGCTGGTGGTGGGCCATTCCTCGGGCGCGCATCTGGCGGTGTCGGTGCTTTCGGATCTCATACGCGACGGCCGCGTGCCGGAGAATGGGCCCACGCTGTCACTGCTCACGCTGGGGCAGGTGGTGCCGATGGTCTCGTTTCTGCCCGATGCGCACCGGCTCCGGGCAGATCTGGCCTTTCTCTGCACCCGGGACGAGCTCTCATGGGTCGATGTCACCGCGCCGGGTGATGGCTGCGCCTTCGCGCTTTGCGATCCGGTCAGCGTAACGGGCGTGGCGCCCGCCGAGGGCAAGCGCTGGCCGCTGGTGCTGTCGGCCGCCTTCACGCAAACCTTGAGCCCAGAGCGGTGGAAGGCGCTGCGCTGGCGCTTCTTCCGCCTGCATTTCCAGTATCTCTGCGCCTTCGACCAGCCCGGCGATTACGATTATTTTCGCATTACCGCCGGGCCGCTCACATTGGCCGCGCGCTTCGAAGGGCGCCCACCGTCGCCCAGCCGGATTGAGCGCCCCACTTCGGGCTTCCGGAGCGTGGCCCCATGAGCGCGCTCAAGCCGCCGAAGCCCGCCGCACGGGAGGGGCGCGTCTCGCTCTGGCGCTACCTCAAGCTTTTCCGGCAGGACATTCTCTCGGCCCAGCCCGAACGGCTCTATTCGGCGTGGATGGCCGAGTTCCGCACGCCCTTCTTCCGCTCCTTTCTCTGCAACGAGCCGGAGCTTGTGGACCTCGTGCTGAAGAAACGGCCCGACGATTTCCCCAAGTCCGACCGGGTGCGGGAGGGGCTGACGCCGCTGCTTGGCAACTCGGTCTTCGTGACCAATGGCGAGACATGGAAGCGCCAGCGCCGCATCATCGACCCGGCCTTCGAGGGCGGGCGGCTTCGCGACACCTATGGGGCGATGCGGGAGGCTGGGCGGAGCGCGGTAACCCGGTTCAAGGTGAAGGCCACCGGACAACCCTTTGACATCGAAGGAGAAACGAGCCACGCGGCAGCTGATGTGATCTTCCGCACGCTTTTCTCGATCCCGATCGAGCACAGCGTCGCGCAGGAGGTTTTCGAGGAGTTCCGGGCCCATCAGCGCAGCCAGCCGGTGGTGAACCTCGCCGCGCTCCTGCCTCTGCCACGCTGGATGCCACGGTTTCACCGCAAGGCCACGCGCGAGACGGCGGCGCGCATCCGCCGGTTGATCACCGGCCTCACCACGACGCGGCTTTCGGAGATCGCGGCGGGCACCGCGCCTAACGATCTGGCCACCAAGATCATGACCACCGCCGACCCGGTGACGGGCGAGACCTTCGGCACCGAGGAGATGGTCGACCAGGTGGCGATCTTCTTTCTCGCGGGCCACGAAACATCCGCCTCGGCGTTGGCCTGGGCGCTCTACCTGCTGGCGCTTGCGCCGGATTGGCAGGAGAAGGTGGCGGAAGAGGCGCGGCAGGTTTATGCCGACGAGGCGCCGGATTTCGTGGAGATCGGCAAGCTACGCGTCACCCGCGACGTCTTTCGCGAAGCGCTGCGGCTCTACCCGCCCGTGCCGATGATGGTGCGCGAGGCGAAGGGGTTCGAGCTTTTCCGCAAGCGGGCCGTGCCGCGCGGTAGCCAGATCGTGCTGTCGCCGTGGCATCTGCATCGCCATCAGCGCATCTGGGACGACCCCGACGGGTTCGACCCCGCGAGATTCGACACCGAGAACGGCAAGACCTGCCTGCGCGAGGCTTATATGCCGTTTTCCGCAGGGCAGCGGGTGTGCACGGGCGCGGGCTTCGCGATGATCGAGGGTATTCTGCTTTTATCCATGCTGGTCAAGGCTTTCCGCTTCGAGGTTGACGCGGATCGCCCGGCGATACCGGTGGCGCATCTGACGGTGCGGGGGAAAAACGGCATCTGGCTGCGGGTCACGCCGCGCGATTGACGACAAGGCAAAGCAGGACCGACCCCGCGCAATGGCGGGGCGGGATCTCGCGATCAAGAACCTTGGTTCAGAACCAGCTTTGCACGCCGCGCGCCGCGCCGGAAATGTCCCGTCCGACGCCGTCGATCGTTGCGCAGCCCGACAGGGCCGCTGCGATCAGCGCCAAAGCAAACACCCGTTTCATGCGTTCCACCCTCGTGGTTATTTTGCCTGTTGTTTTTCTTCTGCCTCAGACCACCACACCACGGGGAGAAACCAGATGCCATCCCCGTAGATCGGCAACCTGTCTTGTGGATACTTCAAATCGGCCAAATGCGCAATCCGCCCGACGGAATATTGATGAATCGGAATGACATAGCGACCGGAAATCAACACCCGGTCGAGCGCGCGGGTGGCGGCGAGAAAGTCTTCTCGGGTGGTGGCGGCAAGCATCGCGTCGATCATCGCATCCGCGGCTGGAGAGCGCATGCCCATCAGGTTGCGCCCGCCTTCGGTGTCTGCCTCCGCCGAGCCCCAGTAGAGCCGCTGCTCGTTGCCGGGCGAGAGCGAGAGCGCACGGCGCATGAAAGTAATGTCGAAATCGTATTGCGCCTCGCGGGCGAGATATTGCGCATTGTCGATCGTCTCGATCTCGAGCGTGATGCCGAGCCGCTCCAGCGCCTGCTTGTAGATCTCCATGTAGGTGGTGACCTGCGAAAGCAGCGCATCCTGCCGCAGGAGCACGTCGAGCACCAGCGGCCGGCCCTCGGCATTGACGAGCCGGCCCTCTGCCACGCGCCAGCCGGCCTCGTTGAGCAGATCCATCGCCTTGCGGATGTTGCCCCTGTTGCGCTTGGTGCCGTCGCTCACGGGCAGGGCGTAGCCCTCGAGCGTGTCGGGGGGGAGCGTATCGGCGAAGGGCTCGAGCAACTCGCGCACGCGCCCCTCGGCGGGGCCGGGGCGCATGGCCAACTCGGAGCCGGAGAAATTGGAGGTGATGCGCGGCTGGCGCCCGCCGGTGAGCGTATCGTTGACGAATTCGAAGTTGAAGGCCAGGAGCAGCGCCTCGCGCACCCGCCAGTCGTCGAGCGGCGCCCGTCGGGTGTTGAACACGAAGCCGGTGATACCCGAGGGCTTGGAATGGGGGATTTCGGTGAGCTTGACCTCGCCGCGTTCCACGGCGGGAAAATCGTATTGTGTGGCCCAGCGTTCGGCGTTGAACTCGCGCAGGTAGGAGAGCGCCTGCGCCTTGAAGGCCTCCTGCAGAACGGTGTTGTCGCCGTAGAACTCGATGCGGATTTCGTCGAAATTATGCGTGCCGCGCCGGAAGCCCAGTTCCGCGCCCCAATAGTCGGGGTTGCGGGTGAGGGTCACGTAGCGGCCGATCTCGTAGCCCGTCACCGTGTAGGGCCCGGTGCCGATGGGCACATCCTCGAGCTGCGCGGCGGCGAACTCCGCGTCTTCCCATTGCGCCTTCTGCAGGATGGGCCGGAGCCCGGCCAGAAGCGCGAGCTCGCGATCCTCGCGGTTGAAGGTGAGCCGAACGGTGCGCGGGCCGGTGGCCTCGATCGTCTCGACGGCCTGCCAGAACCCGCGGTAGCGCGGATGGCCCTCCTCACCAAGCGTGCGGTAGGACCAGAGCACATCCTCGACCGTCACCGGCGCGCCATCGGAGAAGCGCGCGCCATCGCGCAGGGTGAATTCCACCCATTCGCGATTCGGCCCTGTCTCGACCGATTCGGCCAGAAGCCCGTATAGGGTGAACGGCTCGTCATAGGATCGCCCCATGAGGGACTCATGGGTGAGGTGGCTCAACTGCCACGGCGCCTCGCCCTTCAGCGTGAACGGGTTGAGCGTATCGAAGGAGCCCACGTTGCCCGTGACCACCCGCCCGCCCTTCGGCGCATCGGGGTTGGCATAGGGCAAAGACACAAAATCGGGTGGCAGAGCGGGCGCACCATACATAGCAATGCCATGCCGGGGCTCCGCAGCGCCCGGAGCGGGCAGCAGCGCAAGGGTGATTCCCGTCAGTGCTGCACCGACATGATTGAAAAAAACTGGTCTCATCCGCGCAACAATCCCCGATCGCCTTTCCCTGCTTGGCTGAGACCGTAGGCTTGGATTCACGTCTTTTCAAACTTTTAGCTTGGATCGCGGCGCCGGATTGCTTATAAGGGAGTTACTGCTCGATAGGTTTCTTGCCTGTATGAAACCTGCCTCAATAACTTAACGCCGGCTTAGTGCCGGCGTTTTTTTTCGTCCTGCGCTGGGCGGTCTTTCTCGAACAAAAGTAAAAAAAGAGCGCCGAGGCGCTCCTTCTCGTGGGCGGTGCCGGGCCGCGCTAGTATTTCTGCGGCACGTAGAGATCGTCCGGCAGGACGCGGCGTTCGTAATCTGAATTGTAGACCCGGTCTGGCAGGGTGATCTCGTCATGTTCCACGGGCTCGTAGGGCACGAGGCTCAGGAGGTGGTCGATGCAGTTGAGCCGCGCGCGCTTCTTGTCGTTGGCCTCGACGATGTACCACGGGGCCTCGGGAATGTTGGTGCGCTCGAGCATCTCTTCCTTGGCCTTGGTATAGGCCTCCCAGTTCACGCGGCTCTGCAAGTCCATCGGCGAGAGCTTCCACTGCTTGAGCGGGTCGTGAATGCGCATGAGGAAGCGCAGCTGCTGCTCCTCGTCGGTGATGGAGAACCAGTATTTCACCAGCCGGATGCCGGAGCGCACGAGCATCCGCTCGAATTCGGGCACGTCGTTGAAGAAATCCTCCACCTGCCGCGCATCGGCAAAGCCCATCACCCGCTCCACGCCCGCGCGGTTGTACCAGGAGCGGTCGAAGAGCACGATTTCGCCGCCTGCCGGAAGATGCGGCACGTAGCGCTGGAAATACCATTGCGTCTTCTCGCGGTCGGAGGGGGCGGGCAGGGCCACGGTGCGCACGATGCGCGGGTTGAGCCGCTGGGTGATGCGCTTGATGACGCCACCTTTGCCGGCGCTGTCGCGGCCCTCGAAGATCACCACGATCTTCTCGCCGGTCTTCTGCACCCAGTCCTGCAGCTTGATCAGCTCCGACTGAAGGGTGAGCAGCTTGATGAAGTAATCCTTCCGCTCGAGGGAAGGCGGATGCGCCTCGCGGTAGATGCGGCGGATTTCGAGCGAAAGCGCGGGCTCGGAAATCTCCAGTTCGTAATCCTCGTCGAGCGTGTCGGCGAGCTCCGCCGCCAGCCAGTCATTCGCGCCCAAGTTACCGTTCTCGCCGCCGTTCTCGCTCATGCCGTCCTCGTCTCCTGTCTCTTCACGTCCTGACCGTTTACACCGCCGATTTCAACAGTTCCGTGAATGCGGGCGGCTGGCGGGGATTATGGCGTTTATCTCGCAGGTGCAGCATGGCACTCTGCGACGGAAACCAGACATCAAGGAGCAAACCGCATGTCTCTTGCAGGAAAACGGGCAATCGTAACCGGATCGAATTCGGGCATCGGGCTTGGCGTGGCGCGCGAGCTGGCGCGGGCGGGGGCCGAGGTGGTGCTGAATTCCTTCACCAACCGCGAGGAAGACCACAAGCTGGCCGAGGACATGGCCGCCGAGTTCGGCACGCAGGTGCGCTACATTAAGGCCGACATGTCGAAGGGCGATGAGTGCCGGGCGCTGGTGGAGACCGCCGGCGGCTGTGATATTCTCGTCAACAACGCAGGGATACAGCATGTGGCGCCGATCCCGGAATTTCCGGTGGAGAAATGGGATGCGATCATCGCGATCAACCTCAGTTCGGCCTTTCACACCACTGCCGCCGCCCTGCCGGGGATGCGCGAGCGCGGCTGGGGCCGGGTGATCAACATCGCCTCGGCGCACGGGCTCACCGCCAGCCCCTACAAATCGGCCTACGTGGCTGCGAAGCACGGCATCGTGGGCTTCACCAAGGTGACCGCGCTGGAAACGGCGGAGGAGCCCATCACCTGCAACGCGATCTGCCCGGGCTACGTGCTGACCCCGCTGGTGGAGGCGCAGATTCCCGATACGATGAAGGAATACGGGATGGAGCGCGAGGAGGTGATCCGCAACGTGATGCTGGCGCGTCAGCCCTCGAAAGAATTCGCGACGGTCGAGCAGCTCGGCGGCACGGCGCTTTACCTCTGCTCCGACGCGGCCGCGCAGGTCACGGGCACCACGATCAGCGTGGATGGCGGCTGGACGGCGCTTTGATGCATGTCGTTATGGGGGTTTCACCCCCAAACCCCCCGGATATTTTCGGCCAGAAGAAGCAGGGGATGTAAATGGCGGTGAAACGGATTTCACTTGCCCTGCAGGGGGGCGGCGCGCATGGCGCCTTTACCTGGGGCGTGCTGGAGCGGCTGCTGGAGGAGGAAAGCCTCGAGGT
Organism: Roseovarius sp.; assembly: GCA_040222155.1. GTDB lineage: Bacteria > Pseudomonadota > Alphaproteobacteria > Rhodobacterales > Rhodobacteraceae > Roseovarius. The sequence goes on along the minus strand of JAVKDQ010000057.1, from coordinate 2,756 downwards.
GGCGGCGATCTCGGGCACCTCGGCGGGCGCGTTGAACGGAGCGGCCTACAAATCGGGCTGGCTCGAGGCCGGGCGCGCCGGGGCACGGGCCAATCTCGACTGGCTCTGGTCGCAGATGGGCGCCGTGGGCGACATGCGGATGCCCGCCTGGATGGCTGGAACGCTGGCCGGGCAGATGACCCAGGCCCTGGAGGTGAGCCCGCAATTTCTGGTGGCGGATGCGATGACGCGGGTTGTTTCGCCCTATGCCTACGGGCCCTTCTACCGCAACCCGCTGGAGCGGATCGCGGAGGCGTTTCACTACGAGCGCGTCTGCGCAGAGGCCGAGCCCGCGCTCTTCGTGGGGGCCACGAATGTGCATAGCGGCAAGATCCGGGTCTTCGAGGGCGCGGAGATCTCCACCCGGAGCCTGCTGGCCTCGGCCTGTCTGCCCACGCTCTTCCAGGCGGTGGAGATCGACGGGGCGCATTACTGGGATGGCGGCTATACCGGCAACCCGGCGCTCTTTCCGCTCTTCAGGGGCGATCTGCCGGCGGATATCGTGGTGGTCAACATCAACCCGCTGGAGCGGCCGGAAGTGCCGCGGAGCCCGCAGGAAATTCAGAACCGGATCAACGAGGTGAGCTTCAACTCGTCGCTGCTGCGGGAGCTGCGGGCGATCAGCTTCGTGCAGCGCCTGCTCGACGAGGGGCGGGTGCCGGAGGGCTCGATGAAGCGGCTCCATGTGCACATGATCGCCGATGACGAGGTGATGCGCTCGCTCTCCGTGGCCACGAAGCTGGTGCCCACGCCGCTCACCCTGTCGCGGCTGAAGGCGGCGGGGCGCGCGGCGGCGGAGGCGTTTCTCGAGGCGCATCTCGAGGATATCGGGGCGCGCGGCACGGCCGATCTGGAAGCGATGTTCGACTAGGGCGCGTTGCAGAGAAGAGGCGCGCTCAGGCGGCCTTGCTCTTCTCGTCGACCACCACCTTGCCGTTCTGGCCCGGGTAGACGAGCCCGGCGGAGATCACCAGCTTCGCGGCATCCTCGATCGCCATGTCGAGCTCGATCACGTCTTCGCGGGGGAAGAAGAGCAGGAAGCCAGAGGTGGGGTTGGGCGTGGTGGGCACGAAGATCGAGAGCAGCTCGCCCCCGGTTTCGGCTTTCTCGGTCACTTCGCCCTTCGCGGTGGTGGAGATGAAGCCGATCGCCCAGATGCCCTTGCGCGGATACTGGATCAGGCAGGCCTTCTCGAAGCTGCGCTCGGATTGGGCGAATACCGTCTCGGCGATCTGCTTCACGCCGCCATAGATCGAGCGCACCACCGGCATCCTGTCCACCAGGCTTTCTGCGAAGCGGATCAGCGACTTGCCGATCAGCCCCTTGGCGACCCAGCCAACGATGATGGTGAAGAGCAGGAAGATGATGACGCCCACGCCGCGCAGGTTGATGCCGATATACTGCTCGGGGCGGAAATTGTAGGGGATGAAGGGGATCACGAAGCTGTCGACCCAGCCGATCAGCGTCCATAGCAGCCATATGGTGAGGCCCACCGGGGCGATGACCACGATGCCGGTGAGAAAGGATGCGCGGATCCCGGAGAACATGCCGGGTTTCCTGTGGGGCTCTTCGTCGAAAGGCGTGTTCATCTGCGTTCGTGGCCGAAGGTTTCTGACCTCGTATCTATGCGCATCGCGCCCGCTCGACAATGGCTATTGCGACAATGCGCCCGGGCCGCGTTGGCTGGCGATCTCGGTGGCGATGCGAGCGGCAAGCGATGCATTATTGAGCACAAGCGCGATGTTTGCCTCAAGCGAGCGGCCCTCGGTGAGAGTGAAGATGCGCTCGAGCAGGAAGGGCGTGACGGCCTTGCCATGGATGCCTTGTGCCTCTGCCTCGGCGGTGGCCTGGGCGATGATCGGGTCGATCTGCGCTTGCGGGATCTCGGCCTCGGGGGGGATCGGGTTGGCGACGAGCTGGCCGCCGGGAAGGCCGAGGGCGCTGCGCATGAGCTGGGCGCGGGCGATCTCGGCGGGGTTGTCCATGCGCAGGGGCGCGGCGAGTTCGGAGGTGGCGGACCAGAAGGCGGGAAAGCTCGATTGCCCAAAGGCGATGACGGGAACGCCAAGAGTTTCAAGCACTTCCAGCGTCTTCTTCAGGTCGAGAATGGCCTTGGCCCCGGCGCAGACCACGGTGACGGGGGTTTGTGCGAGTTCCTGCAGGTCGGCGGAGATGTCAAAGCTCTCGGAGGCGCCGCGATGCACGCCGCCGATGCCGCCGGTGGCGAAGGTGGAGATACCGGCGAGGCGGGCGGCGATCATCGTGGCGGCGACGGTGGTGGCGCCGGTCTGGCCGCGCGCCATGGCGACGGCGAGATCGGCGCGGGAGAGCTTGGCCACGTTCGAGGCCTTGGCGAGCGCGGCCAGTTGCGCGCCGGTGAGGCCCACATGCAGGCGGCCTTCCAGCACCGCGATCGTGGCCGGAACGGCGCCCGCGTCGCGCACGGTTTTCTCAACCTTTTCAGCGGTTTCGAGGTTGCGCGGGTAGGGCATGCCATGGGTGATGATGGTGCTCTCGAGCGCCACCACGGGGGCGCCGGAGGCCAGCGCCTCGGCAACCTCGGGGGAGGGGGTGAAGAGGCTCATGAGGCTATGTCTCCCGAGACATGGATGGCGGCGGCCTGAAGCGCGTTGGCGAACGCCTCGGCGCGCGGGGCGCCGGCGGCTTCGGCGGCGATATGGGCGGCCATGAAGGTATCGCCCGCGCCGGTCACGCGG
>JAVKDQ010000056.1:0-45260 GCA_040222155.1 Roseovarius sp. | reverse complement strand
GGCCAGCAGGTAATCCTGCAACTCGCAAACCATGAAGACGATGTAGAAGAGCAGGGCCTGCAAGGGGTTGAAGTAGTAACCGGTGAGCAAGGTCGTCGCCAGAAAAATAGCCTGCCGCTGCCAGAACAGCGCGAAGGCCATGGCGGTATAGTCCTTCAGGTTCTGGAGCAGCCGGTCGCTATCGACGGCCGTTGATTTGATGAACTGCGAAATCACGAGTTACGTCCCACACGGCAAACCTTGCCCACGAAGCTCCAAGCTCGCACAGGACGGTGTAAATAATTCGCCCTGAATAGGTTCAAATTGGGGCAATCACGCAGGCCGGCGCGATACCTTGCGGTAGCCTGTCCAAAACCTTCGACAAACCGGCACCGTGCCTCGGCCGTGGCACGCTCGCCCATGTCGCGATTTTCGCAGGCCTCTTGCCACCACGCCGCGATTTGTGAACAATACAGACCAAGGCCGGGGGTGGGTTTTCCGGTTGTCGAGGGGGCAGAAATGCGGTTTTTCGGGCTAGGACGCCCTTGCAAGGCTTTGCTAGGAAGTGAGCGCGTGCGCGCTCAGCCGCAGGAGAAATGGTCAGCCGGTCTTGGCATCGGTGCGTGCCATGACAGTTGAGCCGATCGAGATGCTGACCGCCGCCGCCCAAAGCCCCGTCGTGGGCCGACCCACGCCTGTGGCCGCAAAGCTCGCCGAAAAGCCGGTGGGCCTTCTGCAATTCGCACAACTGGCGGGGCGCAACATGCTGGAGGTCATCCCGGTGGAGACCGTTCAGCAGACCTATCTGAAAGGCCCCCTCAACATCCACTACATCTGCGACCCCGAGATGGTGACCGAGCTTCTGGTTGGCGGCGGGCGGCGGTTTCCGAAGGCGAAATTCACGAAAGACATCATCGGCTCGGCGGTGGGCAACGGGCTGATCCTGTCGGAGGGCGAGAAGTGGAAGGCGCAGCGGCACCGCTACTCGCCGCTCTTCGCCGCGCGCAACCTTCCGATGCTGGCCACCCACTTCGCCGAGACCGGGATGGAGGTGGCGGCCTCGCTCGCCGAGAACAGCGGGGTCGTCGACGTTTCGCAGCTTGCCCCTGCCTCGACCCTCACCAACATCTCGCGCGTGATGTTCGCCGGCAACAAGGAGGTGAGCTCCGAGCAGATACGCTCCGGTCTGATCAATTATTTCCGTTATATTTCAAGCATTTCTTTGTTCGACGTTATGGGCTTGCCGAAATGGCTGCCGCGCCGGAAATGGTTTGCCAGCATGCGCCCGGTGACCGACATGCGCGACCTCGCCCGGCAGGTCATCGAAGACCGCCGTGCCGAGAACCGCCCGGAGCCGCGCGATTTTCTCGACCTGATGATCGAGGCGCTGAAGGAAGACTTCGAAGATCTCGAAACCACGGTCGACAACCTTCTTACCTTCGTGGTGGCAGGCCACGAGACCTCGGCCAACGCGATCGCCTGGGGGTTCTACCTGCTGGCTCTGGTGGAGGATGTGCAGGCCGATATCCGCGACGAGATTATCTCGGTGACACCGGAAGCGCCTGTGACCTTCGAGGATGTTCAGCGCATGCCGCTCCTGCGCGCCCATATCAAGGAGACGCTGCGGCTCTACCCGTCGGCGGCGTTCTTCGCCCGCGACGCCGGCGCCGACATCACCATCAAGGACGTGACGTTCAAAGAGGGCGATGCGCTCTTTTTCCCGGTCTATTCGCTGCATCGCAACGAGAAGCTCTGGGACGAGCCCAACGAATACCAGCCCGAGCGCTTCCTGCTGGCGAACTATCCGCGCGGCCAATACATCCCCTTCGGCGACGGGCCGCGCATCTGTATCGGCGCGCAATACGCGGAAACCGAGATGATGGTGCTCATGGCATCGGTGCTGAGGCGCAACCGTTTCATGCTGAGCGATGCCCCCCTGCCCGACCCGGTGCTCACCTTCACCATGCGCCCCGGCGGGCCCATCCTGCTGCGGACCGAGCCCATCTGACAGCGCGGGCGGCGCAGCCTCGGCGCTACTTGATGTTCAGGTAGCTCTTGTCGCCGTAGAGTTCGTGCAAAACCTGCTCGTAGAGCGCCTTGCGGGGCTGTTCGCTGTCGTCTCCGGCCTCTTCCGATGGGCCCGCGGCCTCGCGCCTCCGCTCGAAGAGATCGCGCTCGCGCGTCTCCACCTGCGCGATGGCAGACTTGATGGCGCCAGTGGCCGCCGAGCGCGACAGCGAGCGCATCGACTCCGGCATCGTCGTCAGCAGGTAGAGCTGGTTATCGAGCGTGCGGCGTTCGCCGCGCAAGGCGCGGAACGAGGCGTTGAGCTGCTGCTCGGTAGGGAACGCTTTCAGCGCGGCATCGCCATGCACCACCGCCAGAAAGAGCCCGCTGCCGCGGTAGGAGAACATGCAATCGCAGTCCGCCGTCGCCACGTGCAGGCAATAGGCGATGTCCTGCACCACCTTTCGGAAGAAGGTGTAGCTGTTGTCGTCGTAATGCCGTAGCGCGTCCTGCAGCTTCACGGCCAGCACGCTCGAGCGAAAGAGCTTTCCGCGCGAGAGCAGGTCGATGTAGTTGTTGAACTCGGTGAAGCGCAGGTGATTGGGCACCTGCGTGATGCTCAGCGGGTCGTCGAAGCTGAAATGGTTCTGGCGGTCGAGTTCGTTGCGCAGGATGCGCACGGCGCGTTGCTTGCTTTCTGCCTTCTGGCGCTCCTGTACCAGCCGTCGGGCCGAATTCATCCGGCCGCGCAGGTCGATCATGTCGAAGGGCTTGGTGATGTAATCGGTGGCGCCGGCCATGAAGGCCTCGTCGACATAGCTGCGCTCGCTCATCGCGGTCAGCATCAGGATGGGCGTATCGGCATATTCCGGAATCTCGCGGATGCCGCGAAGAAGCACGATGCCATTGGTTTCGGGCATCTGCACATCGAGCAGCAGGCAGTCGAACGGCTTCTGAGCTTCTTCGATCAGGTCGATCGCCCGATCTGCGCAATTGGCGGTTGTCACGTCGTAATTGTCGATCGCGGTCAGCGCCGTCTTCAGCAGCTGAAGCGTGCTGGGGTCGTCATCGACCACGAGCACGCGGATCGGAACGGCCTTCTTCGCCCGCTCTTCGATGATCTCCTGAAATCGAGTTCCACTGCTTTGCATTGATCCTGCCACACGAATCCCGAGGTTTGACTGAGGAAAAGGATTGTTTACGAATCCGGTCTTAATAAGGTTGAACTGCGACCAAATTTTGCCTTCTTTCCCTGCAAGGGCGGGGCGCCCAGGCCCCGAGGCCACAGGCCTTGCCAGCGGCACTCACGATCCGTGTTTCGAGCCATGGGCCTTGCCGGCGAACCACCGCATCTCCCATTCCATGGGCGCGCGGGCGCTGCTCGTCTTTCGGGCAAAGACGTCGCAATCGGCACAGTTGGTGACGCGGAACTACAATTCAGAAGTTGAATTGTTGGGTTTTGTCGTGAAGGGTAAAGCTGCGCGCGAACGGGAATTAGCATGGACAAGTGCAGGGCATACCGGGGCCGCCGCGCGGCGACAGGGACGGTGAGGGAGATATCCGCATGAGGGCAACGCGAGCAAGCGCTTCGCACCCGGCAACTTACGGCAAGGGCATGGCGCGGCACGCGTTTCCGGCGGGGAGGGGCTGACGATGGCGATGTTCATCCTGCGCCGGGTGGCCGTAATGCTGCTGACGGCCCTCTGCCTCACTTTCATCGTATTCTTCCTTACGAACCTCTATCCCAACCTCGAGAAGCTCGCGAAAACGCAGGGCAACTTCCGGATGACCGACGAAGAGGTGGCGAGCTACCTCGAGAGTCGCGGCTACATGCAGCCGATGATCACGAAATACGGCCAATGGCTCGGCGTGATGCCCGGCTACGTGATCACCGGCAACGATGGCGAAACCCGCGCGCGCTGCGCCGAGCCGGGCCAGCCGATTGAGGAAGCGCCCCGCTTCTGCGGCATCCTGCAGGGCGAATGGGGCTTCTCCACTGTCATCAAGGAGGATGTGGGCGGCATCATCCTCGAAAAACTGGGGCTCACGGGCATCCTGATGTTCTGGGTGATGCTGTTGATGGTCCCCTCGGCGCTGATCGTGGGCATATTGGCCGGGATGCGAGAGGGATCGCGGCTCGACCGCTCTCTCTCCACCTTCTCGATCACCACCACCGCCACGCCGGAATACGTCTCCGGCGTTCTTTTCATCGCGGTCTTTGCCAGTTCCGCCGTGGGCCTCAAGTGGTTCAAGGGCACGGCGACAAGCGCGATGGAAAACATCACCTTCGAGAATTTCTTCCTGCCGGTGCTCACCATCGCGGCATACGGCATGGGCTACATCGCGCGCATGACCCGAGCCTCGATGGCCGAGGTGATGACCTCGCAATATATCCGAACGGCCCGCCTGAAGGGCGTAAGCTTCCCCAATATCGTGATGAAGCACGCCCTGAGAAACGCGCTGATCGCACCCTTCACGGTGATCATGCTGCAGTTTCCATGGCTGCTGAACGGCGTGGTGATCGTGGAGACGCTCTTCAACTACAAGGGTTTCGGCTGGACGCTGGTTCTGGCCGCCGGGAACAACGACATCGAGTTGCTGCTTGGCGTCTCGATCGTTTCGGTCTTCGTGGTTCTGGTGACGCAGCTGATCTCGGATATCGGCTATGTCTACCTCAACCCGCGTATCAGCGTCAGCTAAGGGAGCAGGAAACATGCAGGATGCTCTCGGCTGGGGCGCCATCTTCGGGCAGATCATCATCCGGTTCGCGCCGGTCCTGATCGCCCTCGTCCTTACCTTCGCGATCTCCATGAGGTTCAAGCGCAAGCTCGGCCTCTATGGCAAGCTCTTCGACAGCACGGTGGGCATGATCGGCCTCGCACTGGTGCTCTTCTGGACCTACACCGCGATCTTCGCCGGTGTCTTCGACCTCATCGCCACCCATAACCCGCTCGACCAATCGGCAACGATGAAGAAAGCCTTGCCGGGCGCGCCCTATACCAAGCTCATCGGCGAGCCCGACCCGAATGCGGGCGCCTATTACCTGCTGGGCGGCGACAATCTTGGCCGCGACGTCTTCAGCCGGGTGATCGCAGGCTCGATCAAGGTGATCCTGATCGCGCCTTTCGCCACCATCTTCGCCTTCATGGTCGGCATCACGCTTGGCCTGCCCGCGGGCTATTACGGCGGCAAGTTCGACACGATCCTGTCGTTCGTCTCGAACCTCGTGCTGGCCTTCCCGGTGATCCTGCTCTTCTACCTGCTGGTCACGCCCGAGATCGTGGAGACTGGAATACCCGTCTACATGGCGGCGGTGCTTTTCATATTTCCGCTCATCTTTCTCGTCACGCTGTGGAACTCGCGGTTTCACACCCAGCCCGCCACCCGCAACATCTATGTGGCGATCACACTGGTGATCGGGCTCTGGGTGTATCTCGGCATCGCGTGGGACGCCGACCCGCTCGGCATCATAAGCTTCCCGCCCAACCTGCTGGTGGTCTTCGTCTCGGTTGTCTTCGTCAACGCGCCCACCGTCTTCCGGATCGTGCGGGGCCTCACGCTCGACATCAAGACGCGCGATTACGTGGCCGCCGCGCAGACCCGCGGCGAGGGGCCGTGGTACATCATGCTCTGGGAGATCCTGCCCAATGCGCGCGGGCCGCTGCTTGTCGATTTCTGCCTGCGGATCGGCTACACCACGATCCTGCTCGGCACGCTCGGCTTCTTCGGCCTCGGCCTCGAGCCGGAAAGCCCCGACTGGGGCAAAATGATAATCGACGGGCGCAGGCTGCTCTCTGCCAATATTCTCCATATCGCAATTCCGCCCGCCATCGCGCTTCTGACGCTGGTGCTGGGGCTCAACTTCCTGGCCGACGGTCTTCGCGAAGAGAGCCTGAAGGACTGACCCGCCGCCTGTGAAAAGGATGAAAGACGTGTCCAATACACCCGACTACGACGGCCCGATCCTCGAGATCGACAGCCTTTCGATTTCGTTCTTCACGCGGCTCAGGGAAATTCCGGCGGTCATGGATTTCTCGGTCGAGGTGCAACCGGGCGAGGCGGTGGGGCTCGTGGGCGAGTCGGGCTGTGGCAAATCCACCGTGGCGCTTGGCGTGATGCAGGATCTGGGCGTGAACGGGCGAGTCGTGGGCGGCTCGATCAAGTTCAAGGGTCGGGATCTCGGCCAGATGTCGGACGAGCAGCTTCGCGACATTCGCGGAAACGAAATCGCCATGATCTACCAGGAACCCATGGCGAGCCTGAACCCTGCCATGAAGATCGGCCGGCAGTTGATGGAAGTGCCTATGATCCACGAGAAGGTCTCCGAGAAGGATGCCTACCAACGCGCGCTGGAAGTGGTGAAGGACGTGAAGCTCCCCGACCCCGAGCGCATCCTCAAGAGCTTCCCCCACCAGCTTTCGGGCGGCCAGCAGCAGCGCATCGTGATCGCCATGGCGCTGATGTCGAAGCCCTCGCTGCTCATTCTCGACGAACCCACCACCGCACTCGACGTGACCGTCGAAGCCGCCGTGGTGGAACTCGTGAAGGATCTGGGCAAGAAATACGGCACCTCGATGCTCTTCATCAGCCACAACCTCGGGCTGGTGCTGGAAACCTGCGACCGTATCTGCGTGATGTATTCCGGCGAGGCGGTGGAGACGGGAAGCATCAAGGATGTGTTCGACAAGATGCAGCACCCCTACACGCAGGCGCTTTTCCGCTCGATCCCTCTTCCCGGCGCCGACAAGAACGCACGCCCCCTCAAGGCCATTCCGGGCAACTTCCCGCTGCCGCACGAGCGGCCATCGGGCTGCAATTTCGGCCCGCGCTGTGACTACTTCAAGGAGGGGCTCTGCAACCGCGAAATGGCCATCCCGATGGAGCCCATCCCCGGCGACGATCGGCATTTCTCGCGCTGCCTGCGCGTCAAGGAGATCGACTGGAACGCGCCCGTGGCCGCCACCCAGCAAACCAAGGCCACCGAGAAAGGCGAGGTGGTGCTGCGCATGGAGAACCTCAAGAAATACTATGAGGTCGCGGCCAACGCGCTGTTCGGTTCGGGCGGCGAGATGAAGGTGGTGAAGGCCAACGAGACGCTTAGCTTCGAAGCCCGTGAGAGCGAGACGCTGGCCATCGTGGGCGAGTCGGGCTGCGGCAAGTCAACCTTCGCCAAGGTGCTGATGGGGCTCGAGACGGCGACCGACGGGCAGATCCTGCTCGACAATCGCAATATCGAAAGCATCCCGATCCAGAAGCGCGACACCAAGACTGTGGCCGACATCCAGATGGTGTTCCAGAACCCGTTCGACACTTTGAACCCCTCAATGACCGTTGGCCGGCAGATCATGCGGGCGCTGGAAGTGTTCGGGCATGGCAATTCCGACAGCGAGCGCCAGACCGAGATGATGCGGCTGCTCGACCTCGTGAAGCTGCCGCGCGAATTTGCCGGGCGCATGCCCCGCCAGCTTTCGGGCGGGCAGAAGCAGCGCGTGGGCATCGCACGGGCTTTCGCGGGCGGCGCACGGATCGTGGTGGCCGATGAGCCGGTCTCGGCGCTCGACGTGTCGGTGCAGGCGGCGGTAACCGACCTCCTGATGGAGATCCAGCGCGAGAAGAAGACGACATTGCTCTTCATCTCCCACGATCTCTCCATCGTGCGCTATCTCTCCGACCGGGTGATGGTGATGTATCTCGGCCACGTGGTGGAACTGGGCAGCACCGAGCAGGTCTTCTCGCCGCCCTATCACCCCTATACCGAGGCGCTGCTCTCTGCCGTGCCCATCGCTGACACGCGGGTGGAGAAACAGCACATCGTGCTCGAGGGCGATGTGCCCTCGGCCCTCAGCCCGCCCCCCGGTTGCCCTTTCCAGACACGCTGCCGCTGGAAATCGAAAGTGCCCGGCAATCTCTGCGAAACGCAGATGCCGCCGGTGCGGCACCTCGCGCAGGGCCACCAGGTGAAATGCCACCTTGCCGACGAGATTCTTGCCCGCATGGAGCCGGTCATCAAGATCCACGCCGACGAACCGGCTTAGCCCAGCGTTCTCGGCTCTAGAGAATAGACCTGAGCCAGCCAAGGAACTTGGCCAGCGGTGGCTTCATCGGCGCATCGCTCGGCCAGACGAGATAGTAATGCCCACCAATCGCGACCGGATCACCGAAGGGCACGACGAGCGCCTTGCGCCGCAGCTCTTCCTCGGCGAGGAAACTCGGCAGCAGCGCCACGCCCAGATCGTGCAGCGCCGCCTGCATCATGGTCGAGAACTGGTCGATCAGCATGCCGGGCACGCTTGAAGCCGCCACCCCATGCGCAGCAAACCATTCGTCCCAAGCGCCGGGGCGGGTTTCGAGATGCAGGAGCGGCAACTCGAGCAGCTCCTCGGCGCGCGCGAGCGGCTCAGGCGCGAGACGGGGCGAGCAGACCGGCACCACCTTCTCTGGCGCGAGCTCTAGATAGTCCACCCCCTGCCAGCTGCGCTGCCCGAAATGAATGGCGGCATCGAAGCTTTCCCTGGAGAACTCGAAGGGCGCAAGACGGCTGGACAGGTTTACCGTTACCTCCGGGTGGGCACGGGCGAAATCGCGCAGACGGGGCGCGAGCCAGTGCATCCCGAAGGCCGGAAGGATGGCGAGGTTGAGCCCGCCGCCCGAAGGGTTCGCCTTGAGCTCGAGCGAGGCCTGTGCGAGGTCACGCAGGTAGCGGCGCACCTTCTGGCAATAGTCCTGCGCGGCAGGCGTGAGCGCCAGCCGCGTGCCCTCGCGCTGCACGAGCCGCGTTCCCAATTGTTCTTCCAGCACCTTCAGTTGCCGGCTTACCGCGCTATGCGTGAGGTTCAGCTCCGCCGCCGCCGCCGAGGCGCTGCCCAACCGGTCGACCGCCTCGAGGGCCAGAAGCGAGCTGACCGAAGGAAGAAAGCGGCGCGGCATATGCATGTGAGTTTTTCTCCAGATTGTGTCAGTTTGTTTTGCTTTTCAGAGCCAATGAATCAAGTGAAAATGATCAATACGGCATCATGGCCCCTTGGATTGGATTGAAAGCAAAATGAACATCGAAATCCAGCACAGGAAGGCCCGGCGCCTCTCTGCAATAGCCCTTTCCGAGATCGTGCAGATTTCCGAAAAGGCCCGCGCGCTCAAGGCGCAGGGCCGCGACATTCTCGCGCTCAGCACCGGCGAGCCCGATTTTCCCACACCTCCGGAAGTGATCGAGGCAGCCCATCGCGCGGCACTCGAGGGGCAGACGGGTTACCCGCCCACCGCCGGCACGCCGACGCTGCGCGCACGCGTGGCCGCGAAGCATGGCGTTGCGCCGGAAGAGACACTCATCTCCACCGGGGCCAAACAGGTGATCGCCAATGCGATGCTCGCCACGCTTGACCCCGGCGACGAGGTGATCATCCCCGCGCCTTTCTGGACGAGCTACGCCGATATCGTGCGCATGGCCGAGGGCGTGCCCATTGTGCTGCCTTGCGGGATGGCACAGGGCTTCAAGCTCGGACCCGAAGCGCTCGAAGCCGCCCTCACCGCGCGCACCCGCTGGGTGATGCTCAACTCGCCCTCGAACCCTTCTGGCGCGGTCTACTCGGCAGGGGAATTTTCCGCACTCGGCAAGGTTCTGGAGCGTCATCCGCAGGTCTGGGTGCTGTCGGACGAGATCTACGAACATCTGAGCTACGTGCCCTTCACCACCTTCCCCGAGGCCGCACCGGCCTTGCGCGAGCGCACGCTGGTGGTGAACGGGGTTTCGAAGGCGTGGTCGATGACCGGCTGGCGCATCGGCTGGGGCGTGGGCCCTGCCGCGCTCATCCGCGACATGACCGTGGTGCAGGGGCAGGTCACGTCGGGCGCCTGCTCGATCTCGCAGGCAGCGGCCTGCGCGGCGCTCGACATGGGGCCAGAGATTCTCTCAGAGAGGCTTGCCGACTTCCTCGCGCGGCGCGATCTTGTCGTCGCAGGGCTCGATGCCCTGCCGGGCATCGCCTGTCCGGAGCCCGGCGGCGCTTTCTATGCCTTTCCCGATATCGGCGCATGTCTGGGAAACAGGCATGGCATGGCAACCGACACCGAATTCTGCGCTTGGCTGCTCGACACCTCCGGGCTGGCCGTTGTGCCCGGCAGCGCTTTCGGCATGCCAGGGCATTTCCGGCTGTCCTTCGCCTATTCCCGGGCGCAGATCGCTGATGGGCTGAGCCGGCTCGAAACCGCGCTCGGCGCGCTGCCCGCCTGACGCAGACCGACACGGAGAGGCGAGAGAATGGACAGAGCCCAGATCGTTCACGAGAATTTCCTGCGCCGGGTGGCGGCGGGCGCTTTGCCCGAGGGCGCCCCGCCCTCCGGCCCCCTGAGCAAGCCGCAGGCCGTGGCGCTCTTTCGTGCGCAATGCCTCTCACGGGCACTCGACCGGCAGAGTCGGGCCATGCAGAAGGCGGGCACGGGCTACTATACTATAGGCTCCTCGGGGCATGAGGGCATGGCCGCCGTCGCCGCCGCCACGCGTGTGACCGACCCTGCCTTCCTGCATTACCGCGATGGCGCCTTCCAGATCGCCAGGGCCGAGCAGCTTCCAGGCCAGACCATCGCCTGGGATATGGCGCTCTCCTTCGCCTGCTCCTCGGAAGACCCAATTTCGGGCGGGCGGCACAAGGTGCTGGGATCAAAAGCGCTCAACATCCCGCCGCAGACCTCCACCATCGCGAGCCACCTGCCCAAGGCCGTGGGCGCGGCCTATGCCATAGGCCTCGCGCGCCGCCGCCCGCCCGAGCATCGCCAGTATCCGGAGGATGCCATCGTCATCTGCAGCTTCGGCGATGCCTCGGCCAACCATTCCACGGCGCAGGGCGCCTTCAACACCGCCGGATGGACCTCTTACCAGTCAATCCCGCTGCCGCTGCTCTTCGTCTGCGAGGATAACGGCATCGGCATCTCGGTGAAGACGCCGAAAGGCTGGATCGCAGCGGGCTTCGCCAATCGCCCCGGCCTGAAGTATTTCTCCTGCGACGGGCTCGACCTCTTCGACACCTACCGCGTGGCACAGGAGGCCGCGCACTATGCGCGCACCCGCCGCAAGCCCGCCTTCCTCCATGTCCGCACCGTGCGGCTCTACGGCCATGCCGGCGCGGATGTGCCCACCACCTACATGGCCCGCGAGCAAGTGGAGGCGGAAGAGGCGAACGACCCGCTCCTGCATTCGGTTCGGCTGCTGGCCGAGGCGGGCGCGATGACGCCCGACGACGCGCTGAACGTCTACGAGGACACCTGCGCGCGGGTGGTGCGCGTGGCCGATGAGGCCGCCACGCGGCCCAGGCTGAAAACGTCTTCGGACGTGATGGCGAGCCTTCTCCCCCCGCAACGCCCCTGCAAGCCCACCAACGGGCCTGATGCCGCCGCCCGCGAGGCCGCCTTCGGCGCCGACCTCAAGGCGCAGGCCGAGCCTCAGATCATGTCGCGCCTCATCAACTGGGCGCTCACTGACCTGATGCTGGAACATGGCGAGATTGCCCTCATGGGCGAGGATGTGGGCCGCAAGGGTGGCGTTTACGGCGTCACGCAGAAGCTCATCCAGCGCTTCGGCCCCGACCGGGTGATCGACACGCTGCTCGACGAGCAATCCATTCTCGGCCTCGCCATCGGCATGGCACAGAACGGCTTCACGCCGATTCCCGAGATCCAGTTTCTCGCCTATCTGCACAATGCCGAAGACCAGCTTCGCGGCGAGGCGGCCACGCTGCCCTTCTTCTCCAACGGGCAGTTCACCAACCCGATGGTGGTGCGCATCGCGGGGCTCGGCTACCAGAAGGGCTTCGGCGGGCATTTCCATAACGACAACTCGGTCGCCGTGCTGCGCGACATCCCCGGCCTGATCCTCGCCTGCCCCTCGAACGGCGCCGATGCCGTGCGGATGCTGCGCGAATGCGTGCGGCTCGCGCGGGAGGAGCAGCGGGTGGTCGTCTTCCTCGAGCCGATCGCGCTCTACCCGATGCGCGACCTGCACGAGGAGAAGGATGGCGGCTGGATGTGCACCTATCCCGAACGCGGCGAGGTTCTGCCGCTGGGCGAGGTGGGAGTGCATGGCGATGGCGAGGATGTGGCCATTGTGAGCTTCGGCAATGGCCATTACCTCTCCCGTCAGGCGGCGAGGCGCCTCGAGGCGGAAGGCATCCGCCCGCGCGTGATCGACCTGCGCTGGCTCTCGCCCCTGCCGGAAGACGCGCTCATCGACGCGGTGCAAGGCGCGAAGCGGGTGCTGATCGTGGATGAGACGCGCCGCTCGGGCGGCGTGGCCGAGGCGCTCATGGCGCTTGTCGCGGAGCGCACCGATCTGCCGCATGAAAGGCTCACGGCCGAAGACAGCTTCATCGCCACCGGCCCGGCCTACGCCGCCACCATGCCTTCGGCAAATGGCATCGTCGCGGCAGCCACCCGCATGGTGAGGGGGAAGGCATGAAAACAGCCGTTGTCATCTGCCCCGGGCGGGGCACCTACAACAAGGCCGAGCTAGGCTATCTCGGGCGGCACTTCCCGGATAACGGGTTGCTTACGCGTTTCGATTCGATCCGCGCGGCAGTGGGGCAGAAGACGCTCTCGGCCCTCGACGGCGCCGAGCGCTTCTCGCCTGCCGAGTTCACGCGTGGCGACAATGCCTCGGGCCTGATCTTCGCCGCGACCTATGGCGATTTCCTTTCGATGAGCGAGGAAATCCGCGTCGTCGCCGTCACCGGCAACTCGATGGGCTGGTATTCGGCGCTGGCCTGCGGGGGCGCGGTAAGTGCCGAAGGCGGCTTTGAGATCGTCAACACAATGGGCACGCTCATGCATGAGGCGATGATCGGCGGGCAGCTCGTCTACCCTTTTCTCGGCGCGGACTGGCGGCCCGACCCCGCGCGCAAGGCCGAGCTTCTGGCGCTTGTTGCGGAGATCGACGCGAAGGAGGGCCAGACGCTCGCGCTCTCCATCGACCTCGGCGGGATGCTGGTGCTCGCGGGCAATACCGAGGGTTTGAGCGCCTTCGAGAAGGCCGTGCCGAAGGTCGACGACCGCTTCCCGATGCGGCTTGCGGGCCATGCTGCCTTCCACACCGCCTTGCAGCGCCCGGTGGCCGAGAAAGGCCGCGCCGCACTCGCGCCATCGCTCTTCGGCCAGCCCCGCCTGCCCATGATCGACGGGCGCGGCGCGATCTGGTGGCCCGGCGCCACCGACACCCACGCGCTTTGGGACTACACACTCAGCCACCAGGTAACGGAGGCTTACGATTTCACCAGCGCCATTACCGTGGCCGCGCGCGAATTCGCGCCCGACCTCTTCATCGTCACCGGCCCCGGCACCACGCTGGGCGGCGCGGTGGCGCAATCGCTGGTGCTCGCCAACTGGCGCGGCATCGGCTGCAAGCAGGATTTCACGATACATCAAACAGCCACGCCTCTGCTAGCTGCCATGGGCAATGCCGAGCAGCGCGCGTGGGTCACGAAAGGAGACGGAAAGTGAACCATATGGACGCACTCACCGCCGCAGGGCTCACCGAGGCAGAGATCACTCGCGGCACGCTTGCCGTGCGCTCGCCAATCGACGGGGCCAAGGTGGCAAAGATCCACGAAACCCCGGCAGCCGAAATGCCAAAGGTGATCGCGCGCGCCCTGAACGCCTTCCAGCAATGGCGGCAGGTGCCCGCCCCGCGCAGGGGCGAGCTTGTTCGCCTTCTGGGCGAGGAGTTACGCAACGCCAAGACCCAACTCGGCGCCATCGTGACGCTCGAAGCGGGCAAGATCACGTCCGAAGGCCTTGGAGAGGTGCAGGAGATGATCGACATCTGCGATTTCGCCGTGGGCCTCTCGCGCCAGCTCTACGGGCTCACCATCGCCTCCGAGCGACCCGGCCACCGGATGAGCGAGACATGGCACCCGATGGGGCCGTGCGGCGTGATCACGGCCTTCAACTTCCCCGTGGCACCCTGGGCCTGGAACGCGGCGCTGGCGCTTGTCTGCGGCGACCCCGTGATCTGGAAGCCCTCCGAGAAGACCCCGCTCACCGCGCTTGTGACCCAGCGCATCTTCGACCGCGCGCTTGCCCGCTTCGGCGCCGACGCACCCGCAGACCTGCTCCAGGTCGTGATCGGTGGCTCGGATGTGGGCGCGGCGCTGGTGGAGAGCCGCGACGTGCCGATCATCTCGGCCACCGGCTCCACCCGCATGGGCGCCATCGTGGGCCCGAAGGTGCAGGCGCGCTTCGGCCGCCCGATCATGGAACTCGGCGGCAACAACGCGATGATCGTCGCGCCCTCCGCCGATCTCGACATGGCAGTGCGCGCCATCGTCTTCTCCGCCGTTGGCACGGCGGGGCAGCGCTGCACCTCTCTCCGGCGACTGATCGTGCACCATTCCATCCGCGAGGATCTCACGGAGAGGCTCAAGAAGGCCTATGCCTCGCTCACCATCGGTGACCCGCGCAAGGAGGGCACGCTCATCGGCCCGCTGATCGACGAGAGCGCCTTGAAGGGGATGCGCGCCGCTCTCGCGGCGGCAAGGGCGGAAGGCGGCACCGTGCATGGCGGCGGCGATGCGGATGGCGTGGCAGGGGGCATCTACGTGGCCCCCGCGCTGGTGGAGATGCCCGGTCAGACCGAAACCGTGCGCACCGAGACCTTCGCACCGATCCTCTACGTGATGGGCTACGACACGCTCGAAGAGGCCATCGATATGCAGAACGACGTCCCGCAAGGCCTCTCCTCCTGCATCTTCACGCTGAACGTCCGCGAGGCCGAAACCTTCCTCTCGGCGGTGGGCTCGGATTGCGGCATCGCCAACGTCAATATCGGCCCCTCGGGCGCCGAGATCGGCGGGGCCTTCGGCGGCGAGAAGGAAACCGGCGGCGGGCGCGAGAGCGGCTCGGATGCGTGGAAGGGCTACATGCGCCGGCAGACCTCCACGGTGAATTACTCCACTGAGCTGCCCCTTGCGCAGGGCGTGAAGTTCGACATCTGACGCAAGCCCGGCGCGGCGCCGTTATGGCAGCGCCGCGTCGAGCGCCTGCGAGAGCTTGCCCACGAGCTCGCCCACCTGATCCTCGGTGAGGATGAAGGGCGGGGCGAGCAGCACGTGATCGCCCTGCCGCCCGTCGATCGTGCCACCCATCGGGTAGCAGATGAGCCCGGCCTCGAAAGCCGCCGCCTTCAGCTTCTTGTTCACCGCGAGTTCGGGGGCGAAGGGCGCCTTGGTCTCGCGGTCGGCCACCAGCTCAAGCCCGCGAAACATGCCGCGCCCGCGGATGTTGCCCACATGCGGGTGTTGGCCGAAGGCCTCGGTGAGGGCCTGCGCCAAGACCTCGCCCATCTCGGCGGCACGGCGCACCATCCCGCCATCGGTGAGCTTTTCCACCACCACATCCGCCGCCGCGCAGGCCATCGGATGGCCGATATAGGTGTGCCCGTGCTGAAAGAAGCCCGAACCCTGCTCGATGGCATCATAGATCGCGGCGGTGCAGAGCATGGCGCCCACCGGCTGGTAACCCGCGCCGAGGCCCTTGGCGATGGTCACGATATCGGGCGAGATACCGTCCTGTTCGCAGGCAAAGAGCGTGCCGGTCCGGCCCATGCCGCACATCACCTCGTCGAGGATCAGGAGCACGCCGTGGCGGTCGCAGATCTCGCGGAGGCGCTTGAAATAGCCGGGCACGGGCGGCACCGCGCCAAGCGTCGCGCCGACCACCGGCTCGGCCACGAAGGCGATCACGTTTTCCGGGCCGATGCGCTGCAACTCGGCTTCGAGCTCGTCGGCCACGCGCAGCCCGTAGGCCTCCTGCGTCTCGCCCGGTTCACGCCCGCGATACTCGTAACAAGCTGAAATATGGCTTGTTTCGATCATCAGCGGCGCAAAGGGCTCGCGTCGCCACATGTTGCCCCCGGTCGAAAGCGCGCCCAGCGTGTTGCCGTGATAGCTTTGCCTTCGCGCGATGAACCGGGTGCGCTGCGGCTCGCCCTTTTCGAGAAAATACTGGCGCGCGAGCTTGAGCGCCGCCTCCACGGCCTCGGAACCGCCGGAGACGAAATAGACCCGGTCCAGCCCCTCGGGCGCATGGGCAATCAGCCGGTCGGCCAGCCGCTCGGCGGGCTCGGAGGTGAAGAAACCGGTATGGGCGAAGGCGATCTGGTCGGCCTGCGCCTTGATCGCGGCGGTCACCTCGGCATCGGAGTGGCCGAGGCAGGAGACGGCGGCACCGCCCGACCCGTCGAGATAGGCCTTGCCCGTCTCGTCGTAGATATAGGCGCCCTCGCCGCGCGTGGCGACGGGTGGGCGGGCCTTGGTGTGGCGGGGAAAGACATGGTTCATCTGGCCGAACCTCCCTTGATGGGACTTTTGAATAGGTGACTCGATTATTGACAATACACGAAACGGATGGAACGCTCAGTGATGAAAAAACGTGCAACCAACCCGGGGGTTGGCCGTTTGGCCGTAGCGATGAGACAGAGAGCTTGCCTGGAACGCAGGCAAGCGGCGCGAAGCTTTTTCGCGCTCGGGGGGCACCTCGCCTCCCGGCCCGCGCGGCGGAGCCTTTCCGGGTGCGTCGCGGATCGACCAGAAATGAGGCACGGGCGGCACAGGCCGTTTCCCGCGCCCATAAGCCCATCGCCCGAGGCACTCGGGCGCGGTCGGCGTAAGGGCACAGCCCGCACTGCGAAGATCACCACCAAGCATCAACCAAGAGGGAGTACATGATGTTTTCGAAGTTCAAGTTCACACTGGCAGGTGCGGCAGTTGCCGCGCTGATGGCCCCGGCCGCACAGGCCGAGGAGTTCATCACCATCGGCACCGGCGGCGTGACCGGGGTCTATTATCCCACGGGCGGCGCGATCTGCCGGCTCGTCAACAAGGGCCGCAAGGAGCATGGCATCCGCTGCTCCGTCGAATCGACCGGCGGCTCGATCTACAACATCAAGACGATCCGCGCGGGCGAGCTGGAATTCGGCGTCGCGCAATCCGACTGGCAGTATCACGCCTATAACGGCACCTCGCAATTCGAGGAAGACGGCGCCTTCGAAGGCCTGCGCGCGGTGTTCTCGGTGCATCCCGAGCCCTTCACCGTTGTGGCCCGCGCCGATGCCGGGATCAGCGATTTCGCCGATCTGAAAGGCAAGCGCGTGAACATCGGCAACCCCGGCTCCGGCCAGCGCGGCACAATGGAAGTGCTGATGAACGAGATGGGCTGGACGACCGACGATTTCGCACTCGCCACCGAGCTCAAGGCCGCCGAACAGAGCCAGGCGCTCTGCGACAACCAGATCGACGCGATGGTCTACACCGTGGGCCACCCCTCCGGTTCGATCCAGGAAGCCACCACCGCCTGCGACAGCGTGCTGGTCAACGTCTCGGGCGAGGCCGTGGACAAGCTGGTAGACGAAAATTCCTACTACCGCACCGCCACCATCCCCGGCGGCATGTATCGCGGCAATGACAGCGACACGCAAACCTTCGGCGTGGGCGCCACCTTCGTCACTTCCGACGCGGTGAGCGAAGACGCGGTCTATACCGTGGTGAAGGCGGTCTTCGAGAATTTCGACGACTTCAAGAAGCTGCACCCGGCCTTCGCGAACCTCGAGCCGCAGGAAATGGCCACCGCCGGCCTTTCGGCGCCGCTCCATGCCGGGGCCGCGAAATACTACAAGGAACAAGGCTGGATCGAGTAATCCCGGCTCTTTGGGGAGGGGGCTATTGCCCCCTTTCCGCTTTCATGCCCAAATCAAAGAAAAAACCGGCAGCAAAAAAACGCGCCAGGGACAGGGAGTAAAAGGTGATGACCGACAATTCAGGCGGCAAGGGTCCGCTCAGCGAAAGCGAACTGCAGGATCTCGTCTCTTCCTCCGATGGCGGCGCGCGCAACCCGGCAGGCTCGATCGGCCTGCTGCTCGCGGCGATCGCGATTGTCTGGTCGCTCTTTCAGGTGCTCCTCGCCTCGCCCATCGCCAATTACGTTCTGCCGGGCGATCTCATCAACAATTCCCGCCAAATTCACCTGGCTTTCGCCATCTTCCTCGCCTTCATGGCCTACCCGATGTTCAAGACGAGCCCGCGCAGCTACGTGCCGGTCTATGACTGGGTGCTTGCGCTTCTCGGCAGCTTCATCGCGCTCTACGGCTACTTCTTCTACGAGAAGATCGTGAACAATGGCGGGCTCGCCGACCACACCGACAAATGGGTGGCACTCGTCGGGCTCATCATCCTTTTCGAAGGCGCGCGCCGGGCGCTCGGGCCTGCCATGGCAATCATCGCCACGATATTCCTCGCCTACGTGTTCTTCGGTTCATCCGACTGGATTCCCGAAGTGATCCGCTGGAAGGGTGCCAGCTTGCAGAAGGCCATGAGCCATATGTGGATCACGTCGGAGGGTGTCTTCGGCATCGCGCTCGGCGTTTCCACCAAGTTCGTCTTTCTCTTCGTGCTCTTCGGCGCGCTCTTGGACAAGGCGGGCGCGGGCAACTACTTCATCAAGATGGCCTTCGGTGCGCTCGGCCACCTGCGGGGCGGGCCGGCCAAGGCTGCCGTTGTGGGCTCGGCCGCCACCGGCCTGATCTCGGGCTCTTCCATCGCCAACGTGGTCACCACCGGCACCTTCACCATTCCGCTCATGAAGCGCGTGGGCTTCACCTCGGAGAAGGGCGGCGCCGTTGAGGTCGCAAGCTCCGTCAACGGGCAGATCATGCCGCCGGTGATGGGCGCCGCCGCCTTCCTGATGGTCGAATACGTGGGCATCTCCTATGTCGAGGTGATCACCCACGCCTTCCTGCCGGCAACGATCAGCTACATCGCGCTGGTCTACATCGTTCATCTTGAAGCGGTGAAGAACAACATGCCCACGCTGGGCGACCGCGTGGTGAGCCTTGGTCGCACCATCGGCGGGATGTTCATCTTCTTCGCGGGCTTCGCCGGGCTCTGCTACGGGGTGCAATACCCCGTGGGCTGGATCGTGTCGCTCTTCCCCGAGGGCTCGGGGCTCATTCTCTCGGGCCTTCTCGTCGTGGCATACATCGCGCTGCTCTGGCTTGCGTCGGGTGTGCCCGATCTCGAGCCCGACGACCCGAATTCCGAGGATGTCCGCCTGCCGGAGGTGGGCGAGATCTACAAGGCGGGGCTCTACTTCCTGCTGCCCATCGTGGTGCTCGTCTATTTCCTGATGATCGAGCAGAAATCGCCCGGCCTCTCGGCATTCTGGGCCACCGCCCTGCTGTTCGTGATCCTCGTCACGCAACGCCCGCTGAAGGCGATCTTCCGTGGTGAGAGCGACACTGCCAATGCCATCCGTGCGGGCATCCTTGATCTGGCCGAAGGCCTCATTGCGGGTGCGCGCAACATGATCGGCATCGGCCTCGCCACCGCCACGGCGGGGGTGATCGTGGGCACCGTCACCCTTACTGGCGTAGGGCAGGTGATGGCGAACCTCGTGGAGTTCCTCTCGGGCGGCAACCTCATACTGATGCTCGTGATGGTGGGGCTACTCAGCCTCATACTCGGCATGGGCCTGCCCACCACCGCCAACTACATCGTGGTCAGCTCGCTCATGGCGGGCGTCGTGGTGGAGCTTGGCGCGCAATCGGGGCTGATCGTGCCGCTCATCGCGGTGCATCTCTTCGTCTTCTATTTCGGGATCATGGCGGATGTGACGCCACCTGTGGGGCTGGCGAGTTTCGCCGCCGCCGCCGTATCGGGGGGCGATGCGATCCGCACGGGCATCACCGCCTTCTTCTACTCGCTGCGCACCATCGCCCTGCCCTTCGTCTTCATCTTCAATACCAACATGCTGTTGATCGACGTGACGATAACGCAGGGGATAATCACCTTCATCGTGGCGACCATCGCAATTCTCGTCTTCACGGCTGGCACGATGGGCTGGTTCCTCACAAAGAACCGCATCTATGAAAGCGTGGCGCTCGTGCTGATCGCCTTCGCGCTCTTCCGGCCCGATTTCTTCATGGACCGCATCCAGCCGCCCTTCCGCATGGTCGAGCCCGCCAATATCGAGCAGGCGCTCGGCGAGGCGAAAGCGGGGCGCGATTTCCGCGTGGTGGTGGCAGGGCCCAATTTCATCAGCGGCGAGCCCAAGGAAACCACGCTGGTGGTCACCGTCAACGAGGCCGGCGACGGCGCGGCGATCCTCGAGGAATACGGCCTCGCGCTGATGGAGGAAGACGGCAAGGTACTTCTCGAGGAGCCGATGTTCGGCACGCCCTTCTCAGACGTGATGCAGGGCTATGATTTCTACGGCGACGAGCCGGTGGTGATCCGGTCGGTCAAGGCGCCGGTGAACCAATGGCCGCAAGAATTGGTCTTCATCCCCGCATTGGTGCTGCTGGCCCTCGTGGCCCTGCTCCAACGCGCCCGGATACCCAGTGGACGCAAGGAAGGAGCCCCCGCATGACCGGTCCTGTTCTCTGTGCGGTCGATGTGAGCAACCCGCATCGCGACGACCACGTTTTGAAGGCGGCCGCGCGGCTGGCGGCGCTCGACGAGGCGCAGCTCGACGTGATCACCGTGGTGCCGGATTACGGCATGAGCGTGGTGGGCACCTATTTCGAGAAGAGCCACCACGACAAGGCCGTGGAGGATGCGCGCAACCGGCTGAACGAGCTGGTCGAGGGGGTGCTGGGCAAGGAGGCCAACAGCAAGATTCGCCACATCGTCGTCACCGGCAACGCCTATGAAGAGATCCTGCGGGTGGCCGATGCCGACAAGGCCTCGCTCATCGTGATCGGCGCGCACAAGCCCGACTTCAAGGATTACCTGCTCGGCCCCAACGCCGCGCGGGTGGTGCGCCACTCCGATTGCTCGGTCTTCGTCGTGCGCTGAACGCGAAACGCCCGATGCCCCGACGGCCCCAAGAGCTCGACGCCTTTCTCACCGCCTTCGGCACGGCGCTCTCTGCCCGTGTGAAGGATGGCGGGCCGGAGCAAGTGATGGTTGCCAGGAGCCTCGCCGCGCTCGAGCGGCCGGGCGAGCCGGGCAGCGATACACCAGAGCGCCTTCCGGCCTGCCAACATCTTCCAGCGGTCTGTGACCCTCGGGCGTTTGCCGCGCCCGACCTGCGCGCGATGGCAGAGGCCTTCCTGGCACTCGAGCCCGCGCTCAAATGGCGCAAGCGCGGCGGCGATGCGCCCCTTGCCAATGCCGCCTATGCCGAGGGCCATGCCAACGCAATGATCGCGGGGCCCGGCGGGCTGGAGCGGCGCGCCGATCTTTGGCTGGGGGCAACGCTGCTGGCCCCGCATGTGCGCTATCCCGATCACACCCACCCGCCAGAGGAAACCTACCTCGTGATGAGCCCCGGGCAGTTCGGCCATGGTGATGAAGACTGGGTGGAGCCGGGCATCGGTGGCACCTTCCACAATACCCCCGGCATCGTGCATCGCATGGCTTCCGGCCCGGCGCCCTTTCTCACCTTCTGGGTGCTCTGGAGCGGGGATACAGCCACCTGATCCGCGCCGCGCGTGAGGCATATCGTCCGGCCCCCGCAAAGCGCTTTCCCTCGTCGCGAACCGCAATAGGTTTGGGCGCGAAAGGACATGCCCGTGTTGCTCGAGATCGAAGGACTTTCCAAATCCTATCCCGGCCCGGAAGGCCCGGTGCCGGTGCTGCGCGAGATCGGCCTCACCCTCGGCGCCGGCGACACGCTGGCGCTCACCGGCGAGTCGGGCTCGGGCAAGAGCACCCTTCTGCATCTCGTGGGCGGGCTCGACATGGCCGATGGCGGCAGCATCCGCATCAAGGGTGCGGAGATCACCACGCTCGACGACAAGGGCCGAGCGGCGCTCCGGCGGGGCACGGTGGGCATCGTCTTCCAGCAATTCAACCTGATTCCCTCGCTCACCGTCGAGGCCAACATCGCCTTTCAGGCGCGGCTGGCGAGGCGGGTGGATGCAGCGCGGGCCGAAAGGCTCGCCGAGGCGCTCGGCCTCACACCGCATCTGGGCAAATATCCCGAGCAGCTCTCCGGCGGGCAGCAGCAGCGCGTGGCCATCGCCCGCACGCTGGCCGCGAAGCCCGATCTCGTGCTGGCCGACGAGCCCACCGGCAATCTCGACGAGACGACCGCCGCGCAGGTGCTTGAAGAGATGCTCGCGCTCGTGGCCGAAACCGGCGCCGCGCTGATGATGGTGACCCATTCCACTGCGCTGGCCGGGCGCATGGCCCGGCGGCTGCACCTGAGCCAGGGGCGTCTCGCATGATGGCGGCGGGCCTCGCGGCGCTCTTCTCCTACTGGCGACGCAACCTGCTGCAGCTCTTCACGCTCGTCGCGGGGCTGGCGCTGGCGACGGCGCTCTGGTCGGGGGTGCAGGCCCTCAACGCGGAGGCGCGATCGAGCTACGACGCGGCAGCGGCCGTGCTTGGCGAAGGCCAGTTCGACCAGCTGGTGCCGCGCGTGGGCGAAACGCTGCCACAGGAGACATGGCTCGCATTGCGGCGCGCCGGCTGGCAGGCGGGGCCGGTGCTC
The DNA here is from genome assembly GCA_040222155.1 of Roseovarius sp. Taxonomy (GTDB): domain Bacteria; phylum Pseudomonadota; class Alphaproteobacteria; order Rhodobacterales; family Rhodobacteraceae; genus Roseovarius. The sequence goes on along the minus strand of JAVKDQ010000056.1, from coordinate 22,805 downwards.
GACGGCAGCTTGCGCACAGAGGCCGGCCAGGTGCGCCTCGTGGGGATAGATCCGCTCACGGCGCCGGGCGGCGCGGGCCCGATCACGCAGGCGGGCGAGGCGCCCTTGCAGAGTTTCCTCTACGAAAGAGTCGTCTTCGCCCATCCCGAGATTGCTGAGGCATTGGGCGCGGTTCTGCCGCAGCGCATCATTGCCGATCCGGGCCTCGCGCCGGGCACCGCACTCACCGATATCGGCGTGGCACAAGAGGCGCTGGGGCGAGACGGTGAGCTGAGCCGGCTGATCCTCGCCGAAACCCAGCCGCTGGGGCGCCCGCCGCTCGAGGAGATCGCGCCAGACCTGCTGCTGCGCCCGGCGCAACAGAGCTCCGATATCGGCCAGCTCACCGACAGCTTTCACCTCAATCTCACCGCCTTCGGCCTGCTGAGCTTCGCCGTGGGCATCTTCATCGTGCATGGCGCGATCGGCCTTGCCTTCGAGCAGCGGCGTGGGATGATCCGCACGCTCAGAAGCCTCGGCATGCCGCTCGGACACCTGATCGCGCTGATGGCCACCGAACTGGTGCTCCTCGCGCTGGTATCGGGCGCCTTGGGCGTGGTGCTGGGCTACGTGCTGGCCGCGAGCCTCCTGCCCGATGTCGCCGCCACGCTCGAGGGACTCTACGGCGCGCAGGTTTCGGGCGCGCTCGACCTGCAGCCGGTCTGGTGGCTTTCCGGCCTCGGCATGGCACTCCTCGGCACCGCGCTCGCGGCCTCGCAGGCCTTCTGGCGGCTCGCGCGCATGCCCATCCTCTCGGCAGGTGGGGCGCGCGCATGGGCCGTGGCGGCGGGGCGCAACCGGCGGGCACAAACGCTCGGCGCGGCGGCGCTCCTTGCCCTCTCGCCTCTGCTTGCATGGTTGGGTGGCAGCCTGATCGCCGGCTTCGCGAGCCTCGCCTGCCTGCTTCTCGGCTCGGCGCTCGCCCTGCCCGCCTTGCTCGACGGTCTTGTGGCGGGGGCGCAGGCCCGCGCGCGCAGCGCAAGCTGGCACTGGTTCTGGGCCGACACCCGCCAGCAACTGCCGGGCCTCAGCCTCGCGCTGATGGCGCTGCTCCTCGCGATGGCGGCGAATGTAGGTGTCTCGACCATGGTCTCGAGCTTCCGCCTCACCTTCGTGGGCTTTCTCGATCAGCGGCTCACCTCCGAGCTCTACGTCAGCGTCGAGGATGCGGCGCAGCGCGGGGCGCTGGAGCGCGTGGCAGAGGCGCGGGCCGATGCGCTTCTTCCGATCCTCTCCATCGAGAGCCGCATCGCTGGCCAGCAGACAGAGATCTACGGTGCGCGCGTGGGGCCGAGCTATGTGCGGAACTGGGTGTTTCTGGCCGAAGATGGCGCAGTCTGGGAGCGCGTCGCGCGGGGTGACGCGGCAATCATCAACGAGCAGCTGGCCCGTCGCACGGGCCTCTGGCCCGGCGACGGAATCGCGCTTGCACCGGGGCTCGATCTGCCCGTCGCCGGCGTCGTGGGCGACTATGGCAACCCGATCGGGCAGGTGGTGATCGGCGAGACTCTGTTCCGAAGTCTCTTTCCCGAAACGGAGGCCACACGCTTCGGTCTGCGCACCGAGGCGCCCGACGCCCTGCGCGCGGCGTTGATCGAGGACGGCGGCCTGCAACCCGGCCAGATCATCGACCAATCCGCCCTCAAGGCCTTCTCGCTCGAGGTGTTCGAGCGCACCTTCACGGTCACGGCGGCGCTCAACGTGCTCACTCTCGCGGTGGCCGGTTTCGCCATCCTGATGAGTCTGCTCACGCTGGCGGGGATGCGCGTGCCGCAGCTGGCGCCGGTCTGGGCACTGGGGTTCACCCGGCGCGAGCTGGGGCGGCTCGAACTGTTGCGCGCGCTCACAGTGGCCCTGCTGACGCTGGTGCTGGCCCTGCCGCTGGGCCTCGCGCTGGCGTGGATCCTGCTCGCCGTCGTCAATGTCGAGGCCTTCGGGTGGCGGCTGCCGATGTTCCTCTTCCCCGCTGATTATGCCCGCCTCGGCGCGCTCGCGCTTCTCGCCGCAGGGCTAGCCGCGCTTTGGCCCGCGCGCCACCTCGCGCGCACCCCGCCCTCCACCCTGCTGAAGGTCTTCGCGAATGAGACGTAAGGCGCTCGCACTCCTCCTCTGCCTCGCCTTGCCGCTCGCGGCCTTCGCGCAGGGCTTCGCGGGCATGGGCACCGATGCCGAGGGCTTCGCCCTGCCGCAACCCGACCCGTCATTCACCTTCCCGACAGATCACGGAGCCCATCCCGATTACCGCATCGAATGGTGGTATCTCACCGCCAATCTCGAGGGGGCCGACGGCACGCCCTATGGTTTGCAATGGACGCTCTTTCGCTCGGCGCTTGCCCCGGGCGAGGAGGAGGGCTGGGACAGCCCGCAGATCTGGTTTGCCCATGCCGCGGTGACAACGCCCGAGACGCATCTGAGCGCCGAGCGTTTCGCCCGCGGCGGGATCGGGCAGGCGGGTGTGCGGGCCACGCCCTTCGACGCGTGGATCGACGATTGGCGGATGTGGGGCGAGACGCTGGACGCCGTGAGTCTCACCGCCACCGGCACGGATTTCGCCTATGACGTGGCGCTCGAGGCCAAGGGCCCGCTCGTCTTTCATGGGGCGCAGGGCTATTCGGTGAAATCGGCGCAGGGGCAGGCCAGCTACTACTATTCGCAGCCCTTTTACGAGGTTACGGGCACGCTCACGCTTCCGCAGGGCGAGGTGGAAGTCACGGGCAGCGCCTGGCTCGACCGTGAATGGTCGTCGCAGCCGCTCGCCGCGAACCAGACCGGATGGGACTGGTTCTCGCTCTCCTTCGAGACGGGCGAGAAGCTCATGGCCTTCCAGCTGCGTCAAACCGATGGCACCGTGTTCAACTCCGGCACATGGATCGCGCCAGACGGGGCCACGGAGGCGCTCGAGGATGGCGAGATCACCGCCGAGCCGCTGCGGCAAACTTCGGTGGCCGGGCGCGAGCTGCCCACGCGCTGGCAACTCGAGGTGCCGGCCCGTGGCCTCGACGTGACGGTCGAGGCGATCAACCCGCGCGCATGGATGGCCACGAGCGTGGCTTATTGGGAAGGCCCGGTGCGTGTGGAGGGCAGCCATCCCGGCAGGGGTTATCTCGAGATGACAGGCTACGAGTGAGCGGCAAGCCCTCCTTGCCCGGACGCGCCCGGCCAATTATCAAGAGACACCGCAAGGCAGCCTTCTGCGCCCGAAAGGCGTGCGAGGCCCACGAGAGAGCCGTGAGATGACAGGCAACACAGCCCCCAGAGCGCACGGCCCCGAAGCCGCAAGACCGCCACGATGACAGACCTGATCGACGCCCTGCGCGCGGGTTCCGCGTTGATCGGCGACGCGGCGAAGATCGCGCGCCTGCCGGGCGATGCGGAAAAGGGCGCTGGAAAGGCTGCAGACGCCACGGCCAAATACACGGTGCAACTGGCCTCGGGGGAGCGTACCTTCCTGATCGTTTCGAGCGCGGGCAACCCCGATCTGGCAGCGCGCGCGGCACGCAACATCGCTGCCATCCGGGCGCGGCTTTCCCCCGCCACGGCGGCCCCCGTTGCCGAACCGCTGGAAACGGGCACGGCTCAAGGCCTGTCCTACACGCTCTGGCCGATGCTCACGCCCTGGCCAGAGGGGCGGCTCACACGCTTCATAGCCAAGCGCCGGACAGAGCCGCAGGTGCTGGCCTGGCTGCTCGCGCTGATGCGCGAGACGAAGGCGCCAATGACCGAGGCCAGCAAGGCGCGGGCCTTGCATTATCTCGCGCGGGTAGAGGGCGACACCGCCCACTCCGACGCGGCAAGACGCTGCGCAGGCGAGGCGGCGGGGCGGATCGCGCAGGGGCATTGGGCGCCGGTAACCTGCGTTCAGCATTCCGATCTATGGCTCGGCAATGTCATGCTGGCGCCCGAGGGCGCGCGCGGGGGCTTTCGCGTGATCGACTGGGCGGGCGCAAGGCTCGAGGGCTACCCCTTCTTCGACCTCGGCCGCTTCGCGATCAGCTGTGGCACCTCCGGGGCGCGGCTGCGCCGGGCGATAATGGAGGGCTTGCGTGCCTGCGACTCCGCCTGCCCCGGCATCACGCCCTATGTTCTTTGCGCGCTTGGCCAGATCGGAGACGATCTGGAGCACTTCCCCGAGGCGATGTTTCGCGCCATGCTCCGCGACACCGTCGCCTTTTCACTGAGGGTCGACGAGGGGCTGGCATGACCCGGCCCGCAGCCTTGTGAGCGGAGGGCCTCAGCGCGTGTTCGAGCTTTTCCCCCAACCGGTGATCCAAGTCGACCCGCAGAAGCTCGAGCAGCACACGCTCGAGCCCAATATCCGCTGGTTCGTCTGGGCGCAGATCAACCTTCCGAGGGCGTTCAACCGTGCGGTCACCTACCGACTCAAATATCTGCTGGGCCGCCGGGGCGTCTTTGGCGGCGATTGGGATCTCCGCAGCCGCCCATTCACGGAGCGCGAGGAGTTCCGGCTGGTCAGAAGCCTGTGGGAGAGCCTGCCGGATTACCGGGCGAGCGCGTGGTACGCCAAGGCGCGGGAGGAGATCGCCCAACGAGGGGCCTTCAGCCACAAGGGCCACGTGGCGCGCACCGAGGCGGAGCTCGACGCGCTCTTCGCCAGCGAACTCGCGCCGCTGCTCACCTCGATGGCCGAGCATGGCTACAGGCAGCGCGAGGGCGCAGACCTGCCCGAAGCCATGATCGGGCGCGACGGCACCCTCATCAAGACCTCGCATGGCACGCACCGGCTGGCAGCCGCGAAGGCGGTGGGCGCGGCGGGGCTCTTTCCACTTCACGTGGTGGGCGTTCATCGCGACTGGCTGCGCCGTGTTGCAGAGCAGCCGGATATGCCACGCGCCGAGGCGGTGCAGCGGGCAGTAGACGACATCGAGCGGCGGTATCGCTAACCCAGCACACCCGGCCCCATGGCACCGCCGATGGCTTCCCAATGCAGCCAGACAGCCGTCGCGCTGATGCCGAGGCTTGCCAGCAGGAAGAGCGCGTCGTGCAGCCAGTCCCACGCGCCCTGGGCCCGTGCGAGCAGCACGATGGCAGGCAAGGTGAGCAGATGTGCCGCCGCCTGCCCCGCAATCGTCCCCACCACGCCGAATTGCCACGTGCCGTAGAGCATGAAGGCGAGCAGAAGCGCCGCTTTCACCGCCACCACCCAGAAGAACTGCTGCGAGTTGCCGCTGGCCAGCGCCGCCTGCGCATAGGTCAGCCCGATGGCGAGCGGCATCTGCGAGCAGGCGACCAGAACGAGAAGAACGCCCGAGAGCGCATAGCGATCATCGTAGAGCAGATCCACCAGCCCGGTGCCGAAGAGCCCGAGCGCCGCGAGCAGCAAAAATATCCCGCCCGTCACCCCGAAGCGCAGCCGCCGGATCGCCACGAAATTGGCGTGTGACGCAGCCGGCGGTCGGTCGCGGTAAAGCGGGATCAGCACCTTGCGCGCCACGGTTTCGGCCAGCAGCACCGGGAAGCTCGCGAGGAAGAAGCCGATATTGTAGATGCCCAGCGTCTGCGTCGAGAGCAGCTTGCCGAGGATCAGCTTGTCGCCCTGCGTCACGATGAAACCGCAGATCGTGCTGAGAAAGATCCACTGCCCGAACCCGATGATCTCGGAGGCGGCCTTGCGGTTCAGCGCGAAGCGGTTCACATGGCCCGACAGCCCGTAATGCATCATCAGCACCTGCGCGACGCTTCTGGCAAGCGTGCCGATCACCAGCGCCCAGACCGATTGCAGCTGCCATGCCAGCGCCACCATGATCACGATGCCCACCACCTGGCTCGCGAGTTTGCAGGACACCACCCGCCCCACGTCGAGATGCCTGTAGGCGGCGTGGGCTCTGGTGGGCACGAAGCCCATGATCAGCAGCTCGAGCCCCGCAACGGGCAAAAGAAGCGCCAGCGCCGGCTCGTCGAAAAAGGTGGCCAGCGGCGCGGCCAGCAGGCAGAGCACCAGCCACAGGATCACGCCACGCGCCACCTGCACCGTCCAGGCGGTATCGAGATAGACCGGGTCGTCGCCCTTCTTGTTCTGCTGGATCCACGGCAGGATTCCCACATCCGAGAACATCGACATGCCGATGATAAAGGCCGTGACGAGCGCCATGAGGCCGAAGGCTTCGGGAAAGAGCAGGCGCGTCAGGATCAGGTTGGCGACAAGGCGCAAGCCCTGCGACGAGAGCGAGCCCGCCGCCATCCATGCCGAGCCTTGCAGGACGCGCCTGACGATGGTTTCGCGCTGGGGCCCGGACCCTGTAGACGACATGCTCACGTCTTTTCCCGCATAATTCGAAACTCTGCCCCCGTGCGCCTCGAAAAGCGCCGGTGCCACTCGTAAACGTTACCAGATGGCTCGGAGCGCGCGGGCCTTCGTTCGCGCGCTCCTTGCACCGAGGCAAGGTACTGCATGGGCGGGCATTGTCAAAAGGACTTGCGCGGCGCGCCCCGCCCATCGTCGCGCGCAGCGCAACAGTGCCGGCCATCGCGCCGGATTGGCCCGAGTCGGTGCACACGCAAATCCGGCGGCCCCGCATGACCCGGTGCGCGCGGCCGCTTGCCAAAATAACCTTTGCACAGGCTGATTTTTGACATCATTCCCGCTATGCTCCCATGGTCCGTCGCGCGGCTTCGGCGCGTGCGGGCAGTTTGTGCAAAGAGTAAGGACGAGTGACACCGATGGCCGCTCTCGAACATGTGGCTGAAGGCGGCGAAACCGATACCGCGCGCATTGCCGCGGTCGTGATCGGCCGCAACGAGGGCGCGCGCCTGGAAGCCTGCCTTGCCTCGCTGCAGGGCATGGTGGGGCAGATCTGTTACGTCGATTCCGGCTCGACCGATGGCAGCGTGGAGCATGCCCGCGCCGTGGGCGCGCATGTGGTGGCGCTCGACGGCTCGCAGCCCTTCACCGCCGCGCGAGCCCGCAACGCCGGCCTTGCCACGCTCGACCGGGCAGACGTGTCGCTGGTGCAATTCGTCGATGGCGATTGCGTGGTGGCTCCGGGCTGGATCAGCGCCGCGCGCGCGTTGCTCGAGGCGCGGCCCGAGGTGGGCGTTGTCTGCGGGCGGCGGCGCGAGGCACATCCAGAGGCCTCCATCTACAACCGCCTCTGCGACTTGGAGTGGCAAGGCCCCGCGGGCGAGGTACGCGCCTGCGGCGGCGATGCGCTGATGCGGCTCGCGGCGCTCGACGCGGTGGGCGGCTACGATCCGAGCCTGATCGCAGGCGAGGAACCGGAGCTCTGCGTCAGGCTGCGGCAGGCCGGCTGGAAGATCTGGCGGCTCGATGCCGAGATGACCCTGCACGACGCCCGCATGACCCGGTTTTCGCAATGGTGGCGGCGCAGCCTGCGGGCGGGCCATGCCTTTGCCGAGGGCGCGGCGCTGCACGGCGCACCGCCCGAGCGCCACTGGGTGGCCGAAACCCGGCGCGCGTTGCTCTGGGGCGCGGCCCTTCCGCTGGCGATCCGTGCGGCGGCGCTCGCGCATCCCGCCGCGCTCGTGCTCTTCGCGGCCTATCCCGTGCAGGTGTTGCGCCTTGCCGCGCGCCACGGGCTGGCGCGGCGGGCGGCATGGGAATGGGCGCTCTTCACCGTGCTGGGCAAGTTCGCCGAAGCGTCGGGGGCCTTGCGCTATTATGCCGGGCGCGCCACGCAGCGCCGCGCAACGCTCATCGAGTACAAGTCATGAGCCGCTCAGCGCCCCGAAGCGCGCAGCCGAAGCGCATTCAGGACCTGCCCGGGCAGGATGGCGAAACAACGCGCGTAACGCGGGCCCAAGCGCTTGAAGTCGCTGCACATTCTCCAGAACCACTCCATCGCGATCCGGCGCACGAGAACCGGCGCGCGGCGCTGGCTTCCGGCAATGAAGTCGAGCCCCGCGCCGATCGAGACAAAGCCCACCCCCGGCGCCGCAGCGCGGCCCGCCGCGGCAAAACGCTCCTGCTTGGGGGCACCAAGGGCCACGAAACAGAGCTTGGCGCCTGTATCGGAGAGCCTGCGGAAGATCTCCTGCGCCTCGCTGCCCTCCGGGTCGAATCCCATGGCGGGCGGGTGCCGCAGAACGATCCTGAGCCCCGGCACCTCCGCCTCGAGGGCCTGCGCGGCGGCGGCAAGCGTGGGTTCGTCGCTGCCTACGAGCGCCACGGGCGAGCCCGCCTTCGCCGCGATCCGGCAGAGCGGGAGGATAAGGTCGGAGCCGGGCAGCAACTCCACCGGCTGGCCCGCGATGCGCGAGAGCGCGACGATAGGGTTGCCATCGGCCACGATCATGTCCTGCTGGCCATAGGCGCGGGCGAAGGCCTCGTCGTGCGCCATCTTGGCGAGATGGTCGAGGTTGAGCGTGGCGAGCGCGAAGCCCTCGCCCGCGGCGAGGCGCGCCTCCGTCGCGGCGGCCAGCCGCTCGAAACTCGGGATATTGATCGTCACCACGTGATCCGAAATCGAAAACTGCATACTCTGAAAAACCCGGCCAGGGGGCGCGACGCCCGGAAGACGGCCACGTGTATACCGACAATTCGCGTAACGGCTACCGGAAATTCGATACCGGGCGCAACCCGGCGCCGGAGCGGGTAAGGCGAAATGCCGAACGGGATCGCATATCTGGCCCTTTTGCTCTGGCCTCTCGCTTGCGTGGCGATGTTCCGCACCCTGCCACTGCAACGGGCGATCGTGTGGAGCCTGCTGGGCGGCTACCTGCTGCTGCCACCCCGCACCGATATCGACCTGCCCCTGGTGCCGGATTTCAACAAGACGACGATTCCGAACCTCTGTGCCCTGGCGCTCTGCATCCTGATCGCGCGGCGCCGGGTTCAGATCTGGCCCAAGCATCGGGTGATGCAGGCGCTGCTCGTGCTCTTCGTCTTCGGCACGATCGCCACGGTGCTGACCAACCGCGAGCCGCTCATCTTCAGCTCGATCCGCGACGCGGGGCCGATTCACATCGTGGATGCGCAGCTGCCCGGCCTGCGCCTGCTCGACATGCTCTCGATCCTCTCGGAGCAGATGATCGTGCTGATCCCGTTCATCCTTGGCCGCGCCTTCCTGTCTTCCGAGAGCGGGCTGCGCGAGATGCTGCTCGCGCTCTTCATCGGCGGGCTGCTCTACTCGGTGCCGGCGCTATTCGAGGTGCGCCTCAGCCCGCAGCTCAACACATGGATCTACGGGTTCTTCCAGCACGACTTCCAGCAGATGATGCGCGGCAGCGGCTTCCGGCCGCTCGTCTTCCTGCCGCATGCGCTCTGGCTCGCCTTCTTCATGATGTCGGCGGCCGTCTCGGCCGCGGCGCTCGCCCGCACCGCCGAGCGAGGGTTGCGCGCACGCTACCTAGCCGCGCTGCTCTATCTTTTCTGTGTGCTCGTTCTGTGCAAGAGCCTCGCGCCCATGCTCTACGCGCTCACGCTGGTGCCGCTGCTGCTCTTCTCGGGCGTGAAGCTGCAAATCCGGCTCGCGGTGTTGCTCGGGGCCGCCGCCACGCTCTACCCAATGCTGCGCGACTACCAGCTCGTGCCCACCGGGCTGCTGCTCGACTGGGCCGAGGCCATCAACCCCGACCGCGCGCAATCGCTGGGCTTCCGCTTCGGAAACGAGGAGCGCATCCTCGAACGCGCCAACGAGAAATGGCTCTTCGGCTGGGGTGGCTGGGGGCGCAACCTCGTGCGCAATCCGGAAACCGGCGAGATCGCCACCATCCCCGATGGCGAGTGGATCATCGCCTTCAGCACCTATGGCTGGGTGGGGTACGTGAGCATGATGGGGCTCCTCGGGGGGCCACTCTTCCTCCTGTGGCGAGCCATGCGCAAACTCGAAGTCTCCCGCTACGCCGCCGCGCTCGCGATGCTGCTCGCGATCACCATGGTCGACATGCTGATCAACGCCATTCTCACGCCCTTTACTTGGCTGACCGCGGGCGCGCTGCTGGGCTATTGCGAGGCCCAACGCAAAGCGTCGGAACCCGCGCGTGCGCCGCCGCCCAAACGCCTCCGACCGGTGCTCTAGGCACGCCCTTACGCGCATCTTCGACAGGCGTGAGAAGGGGCGGCATAGTCGATGACATACGGCGCGAAAAGAGAATCATGCGACAGTTTTGTGTCATCCGCGGAAGTGATTGTTTACGAGAAACGCCCAATGTGTTTCCGTTTTTTCCATTGTTGCCCCTGAATGCGGCGAGCCGATTTGCGCGAAAATGAATTTTCCTATATATTTCAAAAAGGTGATGGGGCGATTGATCGAATAATTTTGCCTTGGCTATTCCTTAAAACCGCCGAAACAAGCGATACATTCGGGATAGTGACGAGTGAAGAACGGGTGAATCATGGGTGAGAGACGCTTTGGCAGCGATCAGGGCGGCGAGGATATCGCCATCGTCGGCATGTCTCTCAAGGTTCCCGGCGCGCAGAATGTTGATGAATACTGGCGCAATCTCGCGGCCGGTGTCGAAAGCATCGAGCGGCTGAGCAAGGAGGCGCTTGTAGAGGCCGGCGAACGCCCCGAGCTGCTGGCCGATCCGAACTACGTGCCCGCCGCCGCGCGGCTCGACGGGTTCGACATGTTCGACCCGGAAGTCTTCGGCTTCGGGCCCAAGGAAGCCGCCATTCTCGACCCGCAGCATCGCAAGTTCCTCGAAGTGGCGTGGGAGGCGCTCGAGCAATCCGGCCACGCGCCCGGCACCGGCCTCGACAATGTGGGCGTGTTCGCGGGCTGCGGCATGGGCAGCTATTTCTACTTCAACATCTGTTCGAACCCCGAGCTCGTGGATGACGTGGGCATGTTCCTCCTCCGTCACACCGGCAACGACAAGGATTTCATGGCCACCCGGGTGAGCCATATCTTCGATCTCAAGGGCCCGAGCCTCGGCATCCAGACGGCCTGTTCCACCTCGCTCGTGACCGTGCATTACGCCTGCGAGGCGCTCCGCGCCGGCACCTGCGACATGGCGCTCGCGGGCGGCTCCACCATAGAGTTGCCGCATGGGCGGGGCTATCTCTTCAAGGAAAACGAGATCCTCTCGCCCGATGGCCATTGCCACGCCTTCGACCACCGGGCGCAGGGCACCGTCTTCGGCAGCGGCGCGGGCGCGGTGGCGCTGCGGCGCCTCTCCGATGCCATCGCCGATGGCGACCCGATCTGGGCCGTCATCAAGGGCTCCGCCGTCAATAACGATGGCGCGGCCAAGGCAGGCTACCTTGCCCCCAGCGTGGATGGGCAGGCGGCGGCGGTGGCCGGGGCACTGAAAGCGGCGGGCGTGGGCGCAGAAACCATCGGTTACGTGGAATGCCACGGCACGGGCACCTATCTCGGCGACCCGATCGAAGTGGCCGCCCTTACCGAGGCCTACCGCCAGAGCACCGAGAAGACGGGCTTCTGCCGGATCGGCTCGGTCAAATCCAATATCGGGCATCTCGATACGGCGGCAGGCGTGGCAAGCCTCATCAAGGCCAGCCTCGCGCTCCATCACAAGCAGATCCCGCCCAGCCTCGGCTATGAAAAGCCCAACCCGGCGATCGAGTTCGAAACCAGCCCCTTCCGCGTGAACGACCGCCTTTGCGACTGGCCGGAGGCCGCCACGCCCCGCCGCGCCGGCGTCAATTCGCTCGGCGTGGGCGGCACCAACGCCCATGTCATTATCGAGGAAGCGCCGGCGCGCGCCACCTCGGAAGAGGCCGACTGGCCTTTCCATGTGCTCTGCCTTTCCGCGCATGGCAAGGCCGCGCTCGAAGGCAATGCAAAGGCCCTCGCCGCGCATCTGCGCGCGCATCCCGACGTGCCGCTCGCAGATGTCGCCTGGACGTTGAAGGAAGGGCGCCACGGGTTCGATGAACGCCGCGTCGTGGTGGCCGAAACCCCCGAGGAGGCCGCCGAGCTGCTCGAAAACGGCGCTCCCACGCGCGTCTTCAACCATCGCAAGCTGGGCGGCGCACCGGATGTGGCCTTCATGTTCCCCGGTGGCGGCGCGATCTACGCGGGCGTGGCGCGCGACCTCTACGAAACCGAGCCGGTTTTCGCCGAGTGGATGGACAGGGGCCTCGCGCATCTCGAGCAGAAGCTCGATTACGACATCCGCGCCATCTGGCTGCCCGAGGCCGAGAGCATGGCCGAGGCCGAAGCCCGGCTCAAGCGCCCCTCGGTGCAGTTGCCGCTCATCATGATCGCGGAATATGCGCTTGCGAAGCTATGGATGTCGTGGGGCATCACGCCCGCCGCGATGATCGGGCACAGCATGGGCGAGAACACCGCCGCGGCGCTCGCCGGCGTCATGAGCTTCGAGGCTTGCATTGACCTCGTGCTCCTGCGCGGGCGGCTCTTCGACACGGTGCCACCGGGCGGGATGCTGAGCGTGCCCCTGCCCCATGCCGAGATCGCGCCGCTGCTCGGAGACGATCTGGACATCGCCAGCATCAACGCGCCCGGTCTCTGCGCCGTCTCCGGCCCGCAAGCCAGCCTCGACCGTCTGCAGGCGGCGCTCGAGGCACGCGAGATCGAATGCCAGCGGATCAATATCGACATCGCCGCGCATTCGCACATGCTCGACCCGATCCTGCCCGAGTTCCGCGCCTTTCTTGCGTCGCTCGAGCTGAAGGCGCCCGAAATCCCCTTCATCTCCAACCGCACCGGCGACTGGATCACGCCAGAGCAAGCCACCAGCCCCGATTACTGGGTCGACCAGCTGCGCAACTGCGTGCGCTTCGCGGATGGCGTGGCCAGGCTCGGCGAGACGGCGGATCGCGTTTTCATCGAAGTGGGCCCCGGCCGCGCGCTCAGCTCGCTCGCGCAACTCTCCGAGCGCATCGAGCCCAACCGCGTGCTGAGCTCGCTCCGCCACGAGAAGGACGAGATCGCCGACGACAAGTATCTCCTCAGCGTCATCGGGCGGTTCTGGGCCCTCGGCGTCGAGGCCGACTGGAGCCAGATCTGGGGCGAGGCGCGGCGCAACCGCGTGGTTCTGCCCACCTACGCCTTCCAAAGCCGCCGGTTCTTCATCGAGCCCGGCAAGGTGCGGGCGGCCGACAGCGAGGCGCTGCCGCCCCGCGCCGAAGATGTGGGCGCATGGGGCTACCTGCCCGCGTGGCGCCCGACCTATGCGAACTGCCCCGCCGACAGGCTCGAGACAGTGGGCCGTGACACACCCGAAACATGGCTGCTCTTCGCCGATGAGAGCGGCGTGGTGGAGGCGCTCGGGCAGCGGCTCGCCGAAGCCGGGCACAGGGTCACCACGGTGCGCGCGGGCGACAGCTTCGCGCGGCTCTCGGAAAGCGCCTATCGCCTCGCCCCCGAACTCGGGCAGGAGGATTACACGGCACTCTTCGAAACGCTGGCTGCAGAAGGCCGTCTGCCCAGCCGCATCGTGCATGGCTGGCTCGTGACCGAGGCCGAGACCTTCCGCCCGGGCAGCGATTTCTTCACCCGCAACATGGAGCAGGGCTTCTACAGCCTCCTGTATCTCGCCAATGCCATCGAGGCCGTTGAGCGGCCCGGGCCGCTGCACATCACCGTGCTCACCAACGGCGCCGAGCAGCTGAAGGGCGAGGCGCTGCCCTATCCCGAGAAGGCGGCCATCGCCGGGCCCTGCGGCACGATCCCCAAGGAGCTTCCCGGCGTTACCGTGACCTCCGCGGATATCGAACTGCCGAAGCGATCGGACCCTGCGCCCCGGTTCGGCCTCTTCACCCCGGCGCAACCCGCGCAGGAGGAGGGCCGCGGCGCGCTGATTGATCAGCTTCTGGAAGAGCTGCTTGCCGAACCCGCCAACGCCATCGCGGCCTATCGCTCCGGCCGGCGTCACGAGAAGACATGGGCGCAGGCGCCTCTGCCCGCCGCCGAGCGGCCCGCCTTCAAGCAGGGCGGCACCTATCTCGTCACCGGCGGCCTCGGCGGCATCGGGCTTTCGGTGGCCCGCGACCTGGCAGAAACCTGTGCGGCCAATATCGTGCTTATCGTTCGCCGCGCCCTTCCGCCCCGCGAGGCCTGGGAGCAGGTGGCGGAAGGCTCGGGCGAGACCGCCCGGCGCATCGCCGCCCTGCTTGAGCTCGAGCGCCTAGGCGGCACCGTGCGCCTCGAGTTGGCCGATGTCTGCGATATCGAGCAGATGCGCGGCGCGGTGGCGCGGGTGCGCGCCGAGTTCGGGCGGATCGACGGTGTGATTCATGCGGCCGGCGTGATCGACGATGCGCCGCTTCTGGGCAAGAGCACGGCCGATGTGGAGCGCGTCTTCGACCCCAAGATCCATGGGTTGCGCGTGCTCGATGCGCTCTTCGAGGATGGCGCGCTCGACCTGATGCTGCTCTTCTCGTCCACCAGCACCGCCACCCGGCCCGACGGGCAGATCGACTATATCGCGGCCAACGAATACCTGAACGCCTACGCCAAGAGCCGCGCGGGTGGACAGACACGGGTTCTGGCGCTCAACTGGGGGGTCTGGGCCTCAGTGGGCATGGCCGCGCGCGCCGTGGCCGCGCCAGCCGAGGCCGAACAGCCCGATTGGCAGCCCGCCGAGGGGCCGCTGCTCGAAGACGCCGCGCAAGGGCCCGAGGGCGATTGGCTGGCCCGGCTCGCGCTCACCGACAAGGGCCACTGGGTTACCAACGAACACCGGATCGCCGATGGCACTGCCATCCTCCCCGGCACCGGCTATCTCGAACTGGCGATGGAGGCCTACCGCGCCTCCGGAGGCGCGCTGCCCGTCGCATTGCAGGATCTCGTCTTCCTGCGCCCCGTCGCGGCCACGCAATCCGGCCCGGTCGAGCTGCGCACGCGGCTCGAGCGCACGAGCAAGGCTCTTCGGCTCGAGATGCGCAGCGCCGCCGAGCGGCAAGGCCGCCCGGGCATGGTGCTCAACGCAGAGGCCCGGATCGCGCCGTTGCCGGGCCAGCCGGTGCCCGCGCCGATCGACCTCGCGGCGATCGCCGCACGCTGCCCGCAGCGCTCGATCGGCATGGGCGCAGAGAGTTTCACCTCGCCGCAGGAGGCGCATCTGGCCTTTGGTCCGCGCTGGCGCGTCGTGACGGAGGCGCATATCGGCACGCGCGAGGGTGTCGCGCGGCTCTCCCTGCCCGAGCCATTCGCGAGCGACCTCGCCGAAGGCTACCTGCTTCATCCCGCGCTGATGGATCTCGCCACCGGCTGGGCCATCGAGCTTGTGGAGCATTACACGGCCGAAAGCCTCTGGGTGCCGGTGGCCTATGAGAGCGTGACCGTCCATGCCCCCCTGCCGCAACACATCGCAAGCTGGGTGCGCCTTGGGGCCGAGACGGATGCCGATGCCGGCATCGCCACCTTCGACGTCCTGCTGACCGACCCGGAAGGCTGCGTGCTGGTGGAGGTCGAAGGCTTCCAGATGCAGCGCCTCGCCCAAGGCGCCTCGCTGAGCCTGCCGCCCCTGCGCGAGACCGACGACATGGAGTTCGCCGACAGCCCCGCGCACCAAGCCCCGGCCAACCCGCAGATGAGCCGCATGGTCGCGCTCGGCATCCAGCCGGAAGAGGGCATCGAGGCGATGCATCGCGCGCTCGAAACCCAAGCACCGCAAGTGGCGATCTCGCCGCTCGATCTCGGGCGGCTCATCGAACTGGCCGAACCGCGCGAAGCGGCAGCGGGCAAAGCGCAAAGCTTCGAGCGCCCCGAACTGCAGGAAGACTATGCCGCGCCCGCCACGCCCACCGAAGCCAGCCTCGTCGAGATCTGGGAAGGGCTGCTCGGGGTCGACCGCATCGGCATTCGCGACAGTTTCTTCGATCTTGGCGGGCATTCGCTGCTGGCCGTGCGCCTCTTCGCCGCGATCAAGCGCAAGCATGGTGTGAACTTCCCCATTTCCGTGCTGCTCGAGGCTCCGACCGTCGAGGCGCTCGGGAAACTCGTGGAGGCGCAGGGCGGCGGCGTGGCCGAGGCATCGGGCGATGCATCGGCGCAAAAGCCGCAATCCGGCGCGGCACGGCGCTATGCCGTCAGGCTCAACGCGGTCGCCCCCGGCGCCGAGCCGCCGCTCTTCATCGTGGCGGGCATGTTCGGCAACATCCTCAACCTGCGCCAGCTTGCGCTGCAGGTGAACGACCGCCCGGTTTACGGCCTGCAGGCGCGCGGCCTCATCGGCAGCGACGCCCCGCATGAAACGATCGAGGCGGCGGCCACGGATTACCTCGAGGAGGTCCGCGCGATCCAGCCCGAGGGGCCCTACCTGCTGGCCGGGTTCTCGGGCGGCGGCATAACCGCCTACGAGATGGCGCAGCAGCTCAAGGCTGCGGACCAGCACGTTGAGAAACTCGTTCTGCTCGATACGCCCCTGCCTGTGCGGCCCGCGCTCACCCGCCCCGACAAGGCGCTGATGAAGCTGCAGGATCTGCGCCGCAAGGGGCCGCGCTTCCTGCTTGAATGGGCCGCGAAGCGCTGGGAATGGGAGCGCCGAAAGCGCCGCGAGGCGCAGGGCGGCACCGGGGGCGAGGCCCCGGGCGGCTTCAACAACCGCCGGATCGAGATGGCCTTCCGCACCGCGGTGGCGCGCTATGAGCTCCAGCCCTGCGACTGCCCCGTGGTGCTCTTCCGCCCGCCGCTCGACAGGCACTGGAAGGTGACCGGCGGCAACTGGGTGAGCACCGAGCGGGAATACGTCTTCGACGATAACGCCTGGTCGCCCTGGATCGGGCAACTGGAGGTGATCGAGGTGCCGGGCGACCATGACAGCATGGTGCTCATGCCCAATGTGCGGGTGCTGGCCAAGCACCTCAATGGCCTGATCGCGGCGCAAGGCGCCGCCCGGCCGCGCGGGCGCGATGCCGGCGTAGATGTAGCCGCGGAGTAAGTGATGCCGAGTGCCAGGGTTCTGACGATCATCCTCAATTACGAAACCCCCGAGATGACGCTGAAGGCGCTCGCGGGCGCGGTGCGCGAGATGGAGGGCATCGACGGCGAGATCATGGTGGTGGATAACGGCTCGGGCGACGGCTCTTTCGAGGCGCTCTCGGATGCCATCGCGCGCGAAGGCTGGGGCGAGAGCGCCCGCGTCACGCTGCGGCAGACCGGGCATAACGGCGGCTTCGGCGCGGGCAACAACTTCGCCATGCGGCAGGGGCTTTCGGATGGCACCCGGCCGGATTTCTACTACTTGCTCAACTCCGACGCGGTGCCGAAACCCGGCGCGATCCGCAACCTTCTCTCCTTCATGCGCAACACGCCCGAAGCGGGTTTCGCGGGCAGCTCCATCGTCGGCATCGACGGGGAACCGCACCAGACGGCGTTTCGCTTCCCCTCGCTGTCGGGCGAGTTCGAGGGCGCGGTGCGCAACGGCATCTTCTCGCGGCTCTTCCGCAACTCCATCGTCGCGCTGCCGCTTCCCACCGAAACCTGCCAGGTGGATTGGGTGGCCGGCGCCTCGGTAATGCTGCGTCGACGGATGCTCGACGAGATCGGTCTCTTCGACGAAACCTTCTTCCTCTATTTCGAGGAAACCGACCTCTGCCACCGTGCCGCTCGCGCCGGATGGCACACATATTACGTCTGCAGCAGCCAGGTGTCGCATGTGGGCTCGTTCTCGACCGGCATGAAGCTCTGGCGCCGCACCCCGCAATACTGGTTCGACTCGCGGCTGCATTACTTCACCAAGACCTATGGCCGCGCCTACGCGCTCGGTGCCACGCTGGCGCGCATCGCGGGCGGCGCGCTCTGGCGTCTGCGGGTGGCGATCTCGAGCAAACCCCTCGGCGACCCACCCCATTTCCTGCGGGATCTCATCGTTCATTTCTTCCGGCATGCGTTTGGCCGAACGCAGCGCTGGCCGGAAACCAGACCAGTACGGGAGAAGTAACATGCCCAAGTTTTCAACGGTCCTGATCGGCGAAGAAACGCTGCTCATCGGCTGCGCCGACCAGTTGCTCGACGCCGGGCACGAGATTGCCGCCGTGGTCAGCCACGCCCCCCAGATCCGCAGTTGGGCCACCGCCAAGGGCCTGACGCTGCTGGGCACGCCCGCTGACCTGCAAGAGCGTTTCACCCCCGGGGCGTTCGATTGGTTGCTGAGCATCGCCAACCTCGCCATGCTGCCCGAGAGCGTGCTGGCGCTGCCTGCGCGCGGGGCGATCAACTTCCACGATGGCCCGCTGCCCGATTACGCCGGGCTGAACACGCCCGCATGGGCGCTGCTCAACGGGCGCGACAGCCACGGCGTAAGCTGGCACCTGATGCAGGCACGCGCGGATACCGGCGATCTGCTTGTCACCCGCGAGGTTCCGATCGGCCCCGAGGAGACGGCCCATTCGCTCAACTCGAAATGCTATGCGGCCGGGCTCGAAAGCTTCGCCGACCTGCTCGCGCAGCTTGAAGCGGGCGCACTCGAACGCCACCCTCAAGAACTGACCGGCCGAAGCTATTTCGGCGGCGCGAAGCGGCCCCATGCGGCTGGCTATATCGACCTGTCGCGCCCGGCGGCGGAGCTTGCCGCGACGGCGCGCGCGCTCGATTTCGGCGGATATTGGCAGCCGCTGGGCTTGCCCAAGCTGTTTACCGGCACGGCAACGCTCCTGCCGAAATCCGTGTCGGTGAGCGCGGTCGTGCCGACACCCGAAGCGGCGCCCGGAACGGTGTTGGAAAGCAAGGATGGCACGCTGGTGCTGGCCACCGGCGATGGCGCGCTGCACCTCGCCGACCTCACGGATACGGCCGGCAAGCCCCTGCCCGCTCGCGCCCTGCCCAAGGCAGGAGAGGCGCTGCCGGTGCTCTCGGGCGTTGCGGCAGACGCGCTGCGCAACTCCGCGGAGACGCTCGCGCAGCACGAGGGCGCATGGCGCAAGCGCCTCGCCCGGTTGGAGCCGCTGCCGGTGCCTCTGGCCGAGCCCGCTGCCGGCCAGCCGGATTGGCAAGACCACGCGCTCGACCTGCCCGCCGGGCTTGATCGCGCCGCGCGCTTGGCCGCCCTCGCGCTCTGGGCGGTGCAAGGCGCGCATCGCACCGAGGGAGACATCGCCTTCACCCCGGCCGCGCTCGGAACGAGCCACAGCCAAGCGCCCGCCATCGCCGCGCCGTGGGTGCCGCTCCATGTGGCCGCCCAACCCGACGCCACCCTCACCGACACGGTTGCGGGCGTGGCCGAGGCACTGGGTTTCATTGACAAGCATCAGGGCTTTGCCGCCGACCTGCCGCTGCGCGACCCCGCCCTTGCAGGGGTCGAGGCGCCCGCCGTGCTCGTCTCCGAAGGCCCGGTGGAGCCAGTGCCGGGCACCTGCCTGCACTTGGTTCTCGACGAAGCCGGAACCTGCACCCTGCGCGTCGATCGCGCACGGCTCGATCAGCCGGCATGCGAGCTGCTCATCGCCCGCCTTCGGCAGATCCTTCGTCGCATGGCCGAAGACGGCAGCGCGCGCCTCGCCGAGGTGATCGCCCTGCCGGATGCCGAGCGCGCCCTCATGCTCCAGACATGGAACGACACGGCCGCAGACTATGACCCGAACCTGACGATCCACCGCGCCTTCGAGGCGCAGGCGGCCCGCACACCCGACGCAACGGCGCTTGTCTTCGAGGCGCAGGAGCTGAGCTATGCGGAACTCGACGCGCGGGCCAATGCGGTGGCCGATGCGCTGGTCGCCGAAGGCGTGGCGCCGGGCGAGCCGGTGGGCCTCTGCATCCGCCGCTCGCCCGAATTGGTGATCGGCGCGCTCGGCATCCTCAAGGCCGGCGGCGCCTATGTCCCGCTCGATCCCGATTTCCCGGCAGACAGGATCGGCCATATCGTCGAAGACAGCGCCGCGCGCGTGGTTCTGGCCCATCGCCCGACCGAGGCGATCCTCCCGGAAACCGGCGCGCGCCGGGTGCTGATCGAGGAGATGGGCCAGAGCGCTGCCGCCCCCGCGCAGGGCGATGTGAGCGGCGAGAGCCTTGCCTATCTCACCTACACCTCGGGCTCCACCGGCAAGCCCAAGGGGGTGATGGTGGAACACCGCAACGTGGCCAACTTCTTCCGCGGGATGGACGATTGCGTCGATCGCGAGGCAGGCGCCGTGTGGGTGGCCGTCACCAGCATTTCCTTCGACATCTCGGTGCTCGAACTCTTCTACACGCTCGCCCGCGGCTTCAAGGTGGTGGTCAGCAGCGGCGAAACCCGCGCCGCCGTGGCCGAAAGCGCGATTGCCGTGTCGAGCGAGCCGATCGAGTTCTCGCTCTATTACTGGGGCAACGACGATGGCCCCGGCCCGCAAAAATACCAGCTCCTGCTCGATGGCGCGCGCTTCGCCGACGAGAACGGTTTCTGCGCCGTCTGGACGCCCGAGCGGCATTTCCACGCCTTCGGCGGCCCCTATCCCAACCCTTCCGTCACTGGCGCCGCCGTGGCGGCGGTGACCCGCAACATCGCGGTGCGCGCGGGCAGCTGCGTGGCGCCCCTGCACCACCCGGCCCGGATCGCCGAAGACTGGGCGGTGATCGACAACCTCACCGCCGGGCGCGCGGGCCTCGCCTTCGCCTCGGGCTGGCATCCCGATGATTTCGTGCTGCGCCCCGAGAACGCCCCGCCCCACAACAAGACCGCGCTATTCGACTCGCTGCGCAAGGTGCGCGCGCTCTGGCGCGGCGAGGCGGTGGAGTTCGAAACGCAAGGCGGCCAGATGCTGCCCGTGAAGACCCTGCCGCGCCCTGTTTCGCCTGAGCTCGAGACATGGGTAACCACCGCAGGCAACCCCGACACATGGCGCGAGGCAGGCGAGAACGGTGCGCATATCCTCACCCACCTGCTGGGCCAGACCATCGAGGAAGTGGCCGACAAGATCAGGCTCTACCACAACGCCCTGCGCGAGGCCGGGCACGACCCGGCGCAGTTCAAGGTCACGGTGATGCTGCACAGCTACATCGCCGAAACCCGCGAAGCCGCCCGCGAGGTGGCGCGCGAGCCGATGAAATCCTACCTGCGCAGCGCCGCCGGGCTCATCAAGCAGTATGCCTGGGCCTTTCCGGCCTTCAAGAAGCCCGAGGGCGTGACGAACCCCTTCCAGATCGACCTCGGCGCGCTCGAGGACAGCGAGATGGAAGCGATCCTCGATTTCGCCTTCGAGCGCTATTTCGAGGATGCCGGGCTCTTCGGCACCGTGGCCGATGGCGTGGCGCGGGCCGAGCAGCTCAAGCGGATCGGAGTCACGGAGATCGCCTGCCTGATCGATTACGGCATCGCGCCGGCCACCGTGCTCGAGGGGCTGACACCGCTCGCGGAGGTGCTCAAGGCCGCCAACACGCCCACCGGCCCCGCCGAGGACGATTTCTCGCTCGCCGCCCAGATCGTGCGCCACCGGGCCACGCATCTGCAATGCACACCCAGCATGGCCCGGCTGCTCACGATGAACGACGAGGCCCGCCACGCGCTTCGCGGCTTGCGCCAGATGCTGGTGGGCGGCGAGGCATTGCCGGGCGATCTGGTGGCGGAGCTGCAGGCGGCAACCCGTGCGCGGATCACCAACATGTACGGACCCACGGAAACCACCGTCTGGTCGACGAGCCACGCGCTGACGGGTGCGCAGGCGGGCCATACCGCCGAGATCGGGCGGCCGATCGCCAACACCTCGGTCTACGTGCTCGACGAGGCCGGCCAGCCGGTGCCCACGGGCGCAACCGGCGAGCTTTGCATCGGCGGACATGGCGTGACGCGCGGCTACTGGCGGCGCGAGGAACTGACGGCAGAGAAATTCGTGCCCGATCCCTTCGGCCACGGCAGGCTCTATCGCACCGGCGACGTGGCCCGCTGGACATCGCGCGGCACGCTCGCCTTCTTGGGTCGCGCCGACCATCAGGTCAAGATCCGCGGCCAGCGCATCCAGCTGGGCGAGATCGAGGCCTGCCTCGCGCAATTTCCCGGCGTCACCGCCGCCGTGGTCGCGCCGAGAGAAGCGCCGACGGGCGACGCCCGGCTCGTGGGCTATTTCACCTCCGGGGCGGCAATCGAAAGCGACCGGCTGCGCACCCATCTGAAGGCCTTCCTGCCCGAGGCGATGGTGCCTGCCGAGTTCATGCGGCTCGACGCGATACCACTGACCGCCAACAAGAAGGTCGACCGCAAGGCCCTGCCCGAGCCCACCCGCGCGGAGCCCTCGCGCGCCAGCGCCGCCCCCCTGCCCGAAGGCTCTGAGGTGAGCCGGGTGATCGCCTCTGTCTGGTCGCAGGTGCTGGGCGTGAGCCAGATCGGGCCAGACGACAACTTCTTCGATCTGGGCGGCCATTCGCTGCTGGCCGTGCAGGCGCATCGCGACATTCGCAAGGCAATCAGCGGGCAGACGATTTCCATCACCGACATCTTCCGCTTCCCCGTGCTGAAGGATCTTGCCCGGCATATCGAGAAGGCGAGCGGCGGCTCTTCGGCTGCGGCGCCCGCACCGGAACAGGCCAGCGAGGCGCGCTCGGCCACCATGTCGAAACGGCGCGCGATGCGGGCCGAGCGCGAGAGGCAGGCGTCATGAGCGTGATGGTCGCAACCACCCGCGAGGCCGATCTCGCCCAACGCATCGCCGCGCTCTTTCCGGTAGAGGTGTCGGTGGCCACCGCCGACCCAACCGCCGAGCCGGCAACACCGCTCTTCCATTCGGAAAGCGCGGCCGTGGAGAAGGCCTGCGACAGGCGCAAGCGCGAGTTTCACGCCGGACGCACGGCGGCGCATCGGGCGATGCAGCTGATGGGCGAGCCCCCCGCACCCGTTCCCGCAGCCGCCAACCGCGCGCCGCTCTGGCCCTCCCACCTCACCGGCAGCATCTCGCATAGCGAAACCCTCTGCGCCGCCGTGCTGGCCAATACCCGCGCCACGCCCGCGCTCGG
>JAVKDQ010000055.1:0-7267 GCA_040222155.1 Roseovarius sp. | reverse complement strand
AAGAGCTTTACGACCCTAGGGCCTTCGTCACTCACGCGGCATGGCTAGATCAGGGTTTCCCCCATTGTCTAAGATTCCCCACTGCTGCCTCCCGTAGGAGTCTGGGCCGTGTCTCAGTCCCAGTGTGGCTGATCATCCTCTAAAACCAGCTATAGATCGTAGGCTTGGTAGGCCATTACCCCACCAACTACCTAATCTAACGCGGGCCGATCTTTCACCGAAATTCTTTCCCCCGAAGGGCGTATACGGTATTAAACCCAGTTTCCCGGGACTATTCCGTAGTGAAAGGCACGTTCCCACGCGTTACTCACCCGTCCGCCACTAGATCCGAAGATCTCGTTCGACTTGCATGTGTTAGGCCTGCCGCCAGCGTTCGTTCTGAGCCAGAATCAAACTCTCAAGTTGAAAAGCAGTTACCTGCTTATCCTTGACGTTCGACCCCTGCACATCGTCTCTTGGCCGGCTAGGCCAAGATCCGTCTCTGTCTGTTGTGCATGGTCCCGAAGGACGATGCCGAACAAACAGTGAAGCTGACTAACCATCATCGGATCCTAAGATCCTAGGTAGTTTGATATACAGGAGTAGTCCGTCGTATGGACCAAACCGCCCGCATATCTCTTCAGATACTATCGATTTCAAAGAGCGTGAGAGACAAAATCGACTTGATGCGCCATTATCTTTTGGCGCGCCCCGCCTCATCGATCTCCCGTTTTTTGTTCCGCCTCGTTGCCGTCTGGCCCGTCTGGCGTTCCGTTG
Source organism: Roseovarius sp. (assembly GCA_040222155.1). Lineage (GTDB taxonomy): Bacteria > Pseudomonadota > Alphaproteobacteria > Rhodobacterales > Rhodobacteraceae > Roseovarius. Next base: position 6,511 of record JAVKDQ010000055.1, on the reverse strand, counting down.
TGCGCCTCAGCGCCGCCGGTGAGGGGGTATTTACGGATTGCGGCTGGCACTCGCAAGCCCTTTTTTCGAGAAACGTCATGTTTTTTTCAAAAAACTCATTTTCTGTTTAAAAACATGGCACTACGGGAGAAATTCTTTTGCGATGCCGGTTTGACGCCCGGATTTTTTGAGCGCGCCAGAAGCCAAAAAGGCGCTGAAGCGGGTTTTCCACCGGCTTTTCCCCAGACTCACGGCAGACTCGCCTCCGGAATCGCGGGGAATCTCACGGCTCACACCACCTGAATCGCCCGGATTCCCCGGATCTTTCTTCTCCAGCTCCTGAATCGGCCCGGGAATCGCCGCGGCGCCCGCCCGCGCGGGGTGATTTTTCTTGCCAAGCGAGTCGGATCGGGGGTCTGCTTTCAGCATTGCTTCAATTCTGTTCAGGGAAAGCACGACATGACGATTGCGAAACCGCTGGCGCTCGCCTCGGGCCTTATGGCTGGCGCCGCCTGCCCCGCGCTTGCACAGGGCACCGGCTCGGAGGGCTATTTCACCATCTACAACGACACGTCCAACAACGTGGTCGTCAGCTTCTACACGAATGACGGCTCGGGCTGGTCGGAGAACTGGCTCACCACCGATGCGCTGATGCCGGGCGAGGCGGCGGAGGCGGAGTTCGCCGCCGACACCGGCGCCTGCGACCAGGTCTTCGCGGTGGGCTGGCTCGGATCTGACGGCGAGTCGGAGGTGATCGACGATCCGATCTCGATCAACATCTGCGATGCGTCAAACGTCTATCTCAACGACAACGAGATCTATTACGACTGAGAGCGCGCCGCTGCGCCGGGAGCCATCTTCCGGCGCGGCCGCGAGAAGAAAGGCAGCCGCAGCGCAAGAAGCGCGGCGATGATGCCCAGATAGATCAGCGGCTCGATCTGCCACCCCTTCACCAGCATCACGTAATGCAACGCCCCGAGCAGCGCCGCCGGGTAGGCCAGCTTGTGCAACTGCCGCCATTTCGGCCCCAGCCGACGCACCGACAGATTGTTCGAGGTCACGGCCAGCGGCAGCAGAAGGGCAAAGGCCGCCATGCCGACAGTTATATAGGGGCGCTTCACGATACCGGCCCAGACGCGCGAGAGCGCCTGCACGTCAAGCACCGCCCAGACAATCAGATGCGCAAGCACGAAGAAGAAGCAGGCCAGCCCGATCGCGCGGCGGAACTTCAGCAGGTTCAGCCCCGCGAAGCGCCTGAGCGGCGTCACCGCCAGCCCGGCGATCAGCAGGTAGAGCGCCGCCTCGCCATAGGCATGTTCGATCGACTCCACCGGGTTCGGCCCCAAAGCGCCCGTCGCACCTTGCCAGAACACCCATGCCGCATAGCCCGCGCTCACCACGTAGATGAGCCATGCGGGCACACGCCGGAGCGTGCCGTTGATCGGGGCCGCGATCTCCATCAGTGGTACTTGATCAGGTCCATGCCTTCGTAAAGGCTCGCCACCTCTTCCTCGTATCCGTTGAACATCCGCGTCGGGATCTTCTCGGCAAAGAGGCCCGAGCCCAGAAGCTGCTCGTATTCCTGGCTCCAGCGCGGATGGTCGCGGTTGGGGTTCACGTTGGAATAGAAGCCATACTCGTTCGGCGCATACTTGTTCCACGCCGTCGGCGGCTCATTCTCCACCAGCGAGATCCGCACGATCGACTTGATCGACTTGTAGCCATATTTCCATGGCACGACGAGCCGGAGCGGCGCGCCGTTCTGGTTGGGCATGTCGCGGCCATAGATACCGGTGGCCACCATCGTGAGCGGGTGCATCGCCTCGTCCATCCTCAGGCCCTCGACATAGGGCCACTCGATCACGTTGGAGGAAACCCCCGGCATCTCCTCGGGGCGCAGCGCGGTCTCGAAGGCCACGTATTTCGCGGAAGACTGCACACCCGCCAGATCGAGCAGATCCTTCAACTCGAACCCGTTCCACGGCACGATCATCGCCCAGCGCTCCACGCAGCGGAACCGATAGATGCGCTCCTCGATGGTCATCTTCTTCATGATGTCCTCGAAGGCATAGGCACCCGGGCGGTCCACCAGCCCGTCGATCTGCACCGTCCATGGCTCGGTGGTGAGCATATGGGCATGTTTCGCCGGATCTTTCTTGCCGGTGCCGAATTCGTAGAAGTTGTTGTAGCTCGTCACATCGTCGAAGTCGCTGGGCTCAAGTGTCTCCGCGCGCGCGGGCGCGGCCATGCCCGCCAGCGCAAGGCCAGCGGCGCCCGCGCTCGCGCCGATCATCTGGCGGCGGTTCAGGAAAAGATGTTCCGGGGTCACGTCTCTTTCCGTAAGCGTGTTCTTCCAGCGATGCGCCATGCGGCTCCTCCAGCGATGCGTTGATACCTGTCGTTGCGGCAAAGAATAGGATGCGCGGCGCGTCTTGCCAAAACAAGCGCGCTCACGATGGCGTAAACGGGCTGTAACGCGTCCGGATGCGCGGTTTCGTTCACGCCGCGATAAACGGCCATAACATGTTTTTGAGTTGAAGCGCGCCAGCGGCGCGGCTTAGTGCGCGCCGCGATCCTGTCCAGAGGCGTCGGCAAGAATCCCCGCTGAACCGGAGCGCTCTGCGGCGCGTAAGCCTGTTTGAATGTCCGTACGGGCGTTCGCAACGCACTCACTTGATCATAGGAGGAATGACCATGTTCCGCAGAACCTATCTCGCTCTTACCGCAGCCACCGCACTCGCCGCTGCAACCGCTTCGCCGGTCTTTGCCGAAAGCAAGGATATCGTCGACACCGCCGTGGGCGCAGGCCAGTTCGAAACCCTCGTCGCCGCCGTGCAGGCCGCAGGCCTTGTCGACACGCTCAAAGGCGACGGCCCGTTCACCGTCTTCGCCCCCACCGATGAAGCCTTCGCCGCGCTGCCGGAAGGCACGGTCGAAACGCTTCTGAAGCCCGAGAACAAGGATCAGCTCACCGCGATCCTCACCTACCACGTGGTGCCCGGCAAGGTGATGTCCGGCGATCTCTCGAACGGCATGACCGCCGCCACCGTGGAAGGCAGCGAAGTGACCATCATGACCGAAGGCGGCGTGATGGTGGATGACGCCAATGTCGTGAGCGCCGACATCGAAGCCTCGAACGGCGTGATCCACGTGATCGACAAGGTGATCATGCCCAGCATGTAAGCCGTAAGTCTTCCGATTGACGGAAACATTCGGGGCGGTCCTTGTGGCCGCCCCGTTTGCGTTACTTCTTGTGAATCACCGCCACCTGGTCGCGCCGCTTCTTCTGGTAGCGCACCGGCTCCACGATACAGCCCGAGATCTGATCCGAGAGCGCGTTGAACTCCGCGGCGAGGCCCGGGTCGGAATGCGTGAAGTGACGATCATCGAGCCAGCTTCTGAACAGTGCCGCCGTCTTGGTGAAGCCCTCGCGCTCGTAGGTCTCCGGTTGCCAGCGCAGATCCTCGATCACGTAGAGCCCGCCCGACTCGAGCCTCGGGAAGATCTCCAGAAACGCGAATTGCTGGTGATGGCTCGCATGGCTCGCATCGTCGATCACGATGGTCGGCGCCGGCTCAATCTCCACGATGGTTTCGGCGATTTCCTCTCGGCCGTCCATGTCGCAGCGGTGGAAAGTGAAGCGCTCGTGCTCGAACCACGAGAAATCCGAAACGTCGAGCCCGTGGATATGCGCCTTTGGGAAATATTCCAGCCACATCCGGATCGAGGGCAGATCGGTGGTTTCCCTGTCCCGGTCATAGCCCAGCTCCGGCCCGCCGATCAGCAGCCCCATTTCAAGAAAGTTGATCTTCCGCTGCCGGTAGGGATGAAAGAGCATGTGGTAGAGCTCGGTATAGCGGTGCTTCGTCGAGCCCTTGTCAGAGCCGAACCTGTCGGCGAGGTCGGTGAGGTTCTCGCCGCCCTTGCCGAGCTTCACCGATTTCTCCGCGATGGCCTCGGCGGCCTTGCGTTCGGCCCGCTCCTTCCGGGTGAAGACCGGGGCCGCCGCCATGTCGACTCCGTGCTTGCGAAGAATCGTGTCCATGTAGCTGCCCTCCTCCGGCGCACCGCCCATCGAGGCCAGCCGCTCCTTGATGCGCCGGCCGTAGAAATGCACCGAATAGGTGTTCTCGGTGATGCAATCATCGACAAAACCCGCATGGCGCTTGGTGGTCAGCCGCCGCCTGTCGGCAAAGCCCACCGGGTAGAGCCCCTCGCGCGCGAAGGCATGTTTTGCCTCGCCGGTCTTGTGCAGGTGATAGGTCACCGCCTGCGGCCCCCATACGCCCCACACCATCTCGCTCACATGCACGGGCTCTCCGATATCCTTCAGCTCCTGCAGCCTTGCGCGCTCCTCCTCGGGAAACCACGGCGGAATGCCATATTCGTCCTCGCTCATCTCGAGAAGCCCGGCGAGAGCCTCACTGTCGGGCGGCAGGCCCAGCACACCGCCATTGATGTGATGCGCAGATTCCCACCCGAAGAAATGGCCGGTTTCCGTCTCGAAGGGTTTTACGCAGTAGGCGTCGAGATCGGCCCAGATCATCCGGTCGTTCTTCCTGAGCAGATGAAACCGGAAGACATCGGAGAAGAGCGCGAGCGAGCCGGTCTTGCCGTGGGTCAGGAAGTTGTCCATCCGCAGCACCTCGCTGCCATGCACCAGCTCCACACCCTCGGGCACGTTCGCGACATCCTCATAGTGGTAGATCTTCACATGATGTCCGGCATCCAGAAAGGACTTGGCGCAGAGCACCTCCACATAGGAGAGCGGGCCCTCCACCCACAGCATCCCAATCTCGTATTCCTTGCCCATCTCGCCCCTCGTTCGCCTGTTCTCTTGTTACGTGCCCGGCTCCAGCACGGTAATTGCCGGGTTGGCCCTGATCTCGTCCATGTCACGCGCGTAGATCCGCATCAGATGCGCGCGCTCCTCTTCCGTCCACGGGTCGTAACTGCCGTAATCCTTGCCCTTGGGGTAGCGCTCCTGCAGGGCCACGCGCTGCTCGAGCGCCTCCGCCGCGCCGTCGCGGTGAATCATCTGCAAAAGCTCCGCCACCGCCTTGCCGGAAGCGGTCGGGCGCTTGTTGGCATCCTTCGGCGCCTTCAGCTCCGAGGCGTCGATGCCCGGCCCGCAAAGCGCGCCCATCACCCGTGCATCGAGCTCGCGGAAATCCTCGTAGCGCCACACCACGATCTTCGCCTCGGGAAACATGGTGATGACCGTCTTCAGGATGTTGTGCCAGCTCGGCATGTTGTCCATCACCTGCTTGCGCATCTTGCGCTCGTCGATGAACCACTGGCCAGTGACCGAGCGCAGATATTCCACGTAGGCGGCGGCGAAGAAATCGGCGTAGTTGCGCACCGAGAGATAGACCTCGCTCACCGGGTAGGGAAACTGCGCCGCGAACACCTCGATCAGCTTGCGCCGCCAGCGGTAGAGCACGCCGCGCTTCACGCAGTGCCCGCAATGGCCCGCCATGTTCTCATCCGAGAAGATCACACGCCGCAGCCCGCCTTCGAGCACCTCGTCGAAGAAGGCGCGGCTCATCTCCGCCAGCTCGGCATCCGAGATCTTCGGGTCCCAGTCGAGCCCCACGGCATTGTAGGCGTTGCATTGCACCGGCACGGTCAGCCGCTTGCGCGTGTCGCGGTGATGAACGTAGCCCACCCCCTCCCGCGCCAGAAGCTTCGAATTGCGCGCGAGGGTCGACTGGATATGGCTCGACGCGGTCTTGTGAAACCCGCCATGCAGAACCAGCTCCGGCCGGGTCATTCGGCGGCGAGCTCGGCGCGCACGGCGGCGGCGTCGGTGGGTTCCTTGCCGGGCGGGTTGATGGTTTGCAGGTAATCGTGCAGCCGCGCCCATTCCGGGTCGGCCTTGAGCTCTGCGATCTTGGCGCGGTGCCACGCGCAGGCCGCCTTGTGCAGCCGCTTGAGCTCGGCATCCTGCAGGAGCCGGTCGAACTCCTCGCGGGTGCGCTCCACCGTGGGCAGCATGGAGCTGTCCTTCTCCATGTTGAGGCTCATGTCGGCGAAATAATCGGCCCCCTGCACACTATCGATGTGATTGGTGCGGCCGCGGTGCTTCTTCACCAAGAAGCTGTCGATGGTGCGCACGGCGTAGTGGTTGAGCCGCGCGAAATCATGCGTGAAGCCCGGATAGGCCGCCCACCCGGTCTCGTAATAGAGGTCGGGCATGAGCTGCCCGCCCGCATCCTTCCAGATGTAACCCTCGGGCTTCTCGAAATACTTGGGCCGGTGCACACCGAACTTGCGGATCGCGCGGCTCGGGCGGAACATCGTCTTGAGCCCGCGCGCCCGCACCCGGCCCTTGTAATCCTCCGGCGCGGCCCAGACGAACTGCTCGGTCACGAAAGTATCGGTGTAGCGCGAGCGCCCGCCATGGCCGAAGAGCTTCCAGCAGAAGGAAATCGCATCGGCCTCGCCGGTGGCCTCGAACAGCGCGTCGAGCGTGCCGTCGCCCACCCGGATCTGCAGAAACTCGTCGCAATCCGAGCAGATCAGCCAATCG
>JAVKDQ010000054.1:0-5899 GCA_040222155.1 Roseovarius sp. | reverse complement strand
CCGGAGCGCCACCACCTCGGCCAGCACGGGGGTGAAGGCCGAGATATCCTCGGCCGCGCGCGCCCGCGCCCAGATGCCCTGCGAGCGGCTGGTGAGGCGGGCGAGCGCGGTGGCCAGATCGGCGGGCACACGGCTTGCGCGCTCGTAGCTGCGACGGATCTGGCGCAGCTGCGCCTCGCCGGTGGCATCGGGCGCCTGCGCGGCCTCCAGCCACTCGCCCACGCGCGGATCGGTGCGGCGCGCGTGGAGCACCGCCTCCATCGCGCCCATCTCCTCGGAGCGCTGCTCGGCGGCGCCCTCGGGCATCATGGTTTCCTGATCCCAGCCCAGACGACCCGCCACCTGCGCCAGCGCCTCGGTCTCGCGGGCATGGGCGAGAAGCTTGTCATATGCCGTCATGTGCCTAGCCTCGCACGGATTGGGCCAGCGGATACTGGCTGAGGAAGCGGGCGCGGATGATCAGCACCCAGAGCACCACCGCGAGCACCTGGTGGACGATGGCGATCTGCCAGGGCGCCGCGTGAAGCACGGTGACGATGCCCATCACCACCTGCGCGAGAAGCGCGATGAAGGCCGCCGTGAAGGCCGTGCGGGTGGCGCCGTAGGCGCTCTTGCGGCCGCGCAGCCAGACCACGATGCCGAAGGCCAGCAGCAGGTAGCCCACGATACGGTGCCAGAACTGCACGAAGCCCGGGTTCTCGATGAGGTTGCGCAGGCCCAGATCGGCCATCCAGAAATCCACCGGCAGGAGGCCACCGGCCATGAGCGGCCAGTCGGTGAAGGTGCGGCCCGCGTCTATCCCCGCCACCAGCGCGCCGATGAGTATTTGCAGAAAGGCGAAATGCATCCAGCCGGTGGAGAGGCCGAAGAGCCTGGCCTCCCTGCCCCGCCGGGCCTGCATGAGCTCACGCTCTTCGCGCCCGAGCTTGAAGACGAACCACGCGATGAGCCCGAGAATGATGAAGGCCAGCCCCAGATGGGTGGCGAGCCGGGTGCTGGCCACGTCGAGCCTGTCGCCGGTGAGGCCGGAGGACACCATCCACCAGCCGATCGCGCCTTGCAGCCCTCCGAGCGCGCCGAGGCCCAGGAGCCGGCCCGTCCAGCCCGGGGGGATCTTGCGGGTGACGAGGAAACCGAGGAACCCCACCGCCCAGACGAGGCCGATCACCCGGCCAAGCTGGCGATGGCCCCATTCCCACCAGTAGATGACCTTGAATTCCTCAAGGCTCATCCCCTTGTTCTGCAACTGGTATTCGGGGATGGCGCGGTATTTCTCGAACTCCGCGTCCCAGGCCGCGGCATCCATCGGCGGCAGGGCGCCGGAGACGACGTTCCACTCGGTGATCGAGAGCCCGCTATCGGTGAGGCGGGTAAGCCCGCCCACGGCGATCATCACCATCACCAGCGCGAAGAGGAGCATGAGCCAGGCGCGCACCGCGCCGCGCGCGCCGCGGCGGCCGGCGTCGATCATCCCGCCCCTGGGCGCATCGCGCTTCGGCTCCTCGGAGCTCACTTCCTCGAAAATGCTGCGTTTGCTGCTCATCTGCCGCCCTCACCTTCTGGCCTGACGAAGCGTAGTCTGCGCCCGGGACCCCTTCAAGCTCACTCTCCGCGCATCTTCCAGCGGACCATCTGCCGCAGGATGCCGTGGAGCATCTGCACATCGGCGCGGGTGAGAGGCATACGGCTCCACATGTTGCGCAGGTTGAGCTTCATGCCCTCGGCCTTGGCGGGCGGAAAGAAGAAGCCCGCCTCGCCCAGCCGGTCTTCGTAGTGCTCCGCGAGCTTCTCCATCTCCTGCTGGCTCGCCCAGTCGGTGCCGGCAAGCTCGACGCGGCTTTCGGGCGTGGCATCGCCCGAGCGGCGCCACTCGTAGCCGGTGAGCAGCACGCATTGCGCGAGGTTGAGGCTGGGAAACTCGGGGTTCACCGGCACGTTGACGATGGCATTGGCGCGGGCGATGTCCTCGTTCTCGAGCCCGGCGCGCTCGGGGCCGAAGAGCACCGCCACCCGCTCGCCCCGCCCGATGCGGGCGCGGGCCTCGCGCATGGCGCCCTCGGGGGTGAAGACGGGCTTGGTGAGCCCGCGCGCGCGGGCGGTGGTGGCGAAGACGTAATCGCAATCGCCCACCGCCTCGGCCACGCTTGTGGAAAGCTGCGCCTCGTCGAGCAGCCGCCCCGCGCCCGAGGCCATCGCCACGGCCTTGGGGTTGGGCCAGCCATCGCGCGGGGCCACGACGCGCATCCGGTCGAGCCCGAAATTCCACATCGCGCGCGCCGAAGCGCCGATATTCTCGCCCATCTGCGGACGCACCAGCACGAAGGCCGGTTGCGGTGTGTCACTCGGCATCGCCCTCTCCCTGAAAGACGCCTCTGCCTCTTATCGGGCGGGCGGGGTGCTGAAAAGCCCCTTCCGAGGGCGAAAAATCCCCGCTATAGGGGCCGGACGCAAGCCCAAGGAGGTTCCAATGGCCGAGCCCGAGCAGCCGCAGATCTATCTTGTCACGCCGCCCGAGATCGAACTCAGCCGCTTTCCGGGGCAGCTGGCGCGGGTGCTCGACGCCCACGAGGTGGCCTGTGTGCGCCTTGCGCTTTCCAGCCACGACGAATCCACCCTCGCGCGTGCAGCCGATGCCTGCCGCGAGGTGACCCATGCGCGCGACATCGCGCTGGTGATCGAGACGCATTTCGTGCTGGCCGAACGGCTGGGGCTCGACGGGGTACACCTGCTCGACGGGGCCCGCTCGGTGCGCGCGGCGCGCAAGGCGCTGGGGCCCGAGGCGATCGTCGGCAGCTTCTGCGGAGTGTCGCGGCATGAGGGGATGACGGCGGGCGAGAACGGGGCCGATTACGTGTGCTTCGGCCCGGCGGGCGAAACCGCGCTAGGTGATGGCACCCGAGCGGAGGCCGAGCTTTTCGAGTGGTGGAGCCAGATGATCGAGCTTCCTGTGGTGGCCGAGGGCGCGCTTTCCCCGGCGCTCGTGGCGGAACTCGCCGGATCGGTGGATTTCTTCGGCATCGGCGACGAGATCTGGCGCGAGGAGGACCCCGCGGAGGCGCTTGGCCGGCTCGTGGCGGCGATGGGCTGAGCTGCGCAGGGAGGCATGCACGGCACGGGGCCGCGCCTTTGAGTATTTTCGCCAAGAAGACGCCGGGGGCGCGCCCTTCGCTTCTTCTTGGGTCAAATACTCCCGCCGGAGGCTCCGCCGCCACTCACCTGCCGCTCCGGCGGCATTCCGGCGCGCACGGTGTCTTCGGCGGTTTTCGCAAGTGCCTTGCGGCTGCCGAAATCGGCCACGCGGAGCGGCGGGTGATAGACGATCCGCACGGCCCCGTTGCGCCGCACCGCGAGCACCCGCAGGAGATGCGGGCCGAAGTCCATCTCGCCCCACCAGCCGTAGAAACGGGGGTCTTGGCCCTTGGGCGCGGTGTAGATGACGGTGACCGGCTGCACATGCATCCCCTCTCCGAGAACGGGGTTGAAGAAGGCCTGAAAGAGCGTTGATTTGAATGGTAAAACGCGCATTCCGTCAGTGGATGTGCCCTCGGGGAAGAAGAGCAGCTTGTGGCCTGCGATGAGGCGCTCCTCGAAGAGGCTCTGCTGCGCCTGGGCCTGGCGCGGGTCGCGGGCGATGAAGACGGTGCCGGTGAGGCGCGCGAGAAAGCCGATGCCGGGCCAGCCCGCCACCTCGGCCTTGGAGACGAAATAGACGCGCTTGCGGGCGTTGAGCGCGAAGATGTCGAGCCAGGAGGCGTGGTTGGCCACCACCGCGCCGCGCTCCGTCATCCGTTGGCCGGTGGCCTCGTGGCGCATGCCGAGGATGAGGAAGACGCTGCGGCTCACGCCTTGCGTGAGAAAGGGCGTCCAGGGCCGCGCGGGGCCGTGCAGCGCGCGCTCGACGGGGCGCAGGAGCAGCGTGGCGGTGACGCCTGCGAGCAGCACCAGAAGCAGCGCGGTGCCGCGCAACACCGCGCGCAACCACCCGGCGGGAGTGATGCGAAACGCGGGCGGCTCCGTTTCCGGAGACCAGGTGAAGGTCATTTCGCAATGCCTTTGGAATAAATGCTTTTCTGGGTTTCGCTCAGGCGTTGGGTATCCATCACGAGGCAGATGTCGGTGGTGTTGAAGGCGTGGTCGATGAAGGCGCCGTCGCCCACGAAGCCACCGAGCCGGAGATAGGCCTTGATGAGCGCGGGCACCTGCAGCATGGCGGCGCGGCGGTCGATCTCGGCTTCGGGCATGAGGTTCATCGGCTGGTAATGGCCGGGCTGGGTGCGCACGCGCAGCTCTTCGGGCGCGAGGTGGCGGTGGTGGAGCAGCGAGAGCGGCTGGGCGAGCTTCGCCGGGTCGGTGCCGTGGAAGCTGGCGACGCCGAAAAGGATCTCGATGCCATGCTCCTCCACGTAGCCCGCGAGCCCCTGCCAGAGGTGATACATGCCCACCCCGCCGCGATAGTCGGGAGCGAGGCAGGAGCGGCCGAGTTCCATCAGCCGCCGACCGCTTTGGCGCAGCTTGGTGAGGTCGTATTCGTCTTCGGAATAGAACTGGCCCGCGCGCGTGGCCTGGTCGCAGCGGAGCAGCCGGTAGATGCCCACGACGCGCCCGCCGGCGGCCTCGTCGACGAGGATCATGTGGTCGAAGAACGGGTCGAACCTGTCGATCTCCAGACGCGCCTCGTGATCGACCATCGCGCCGTCGCCGCCGAGCTCTTCGACGAAGACCTCGTAGCGCAGACGCTGCGCTGCGCGCAGATCGGCCTCGTCCCGCGCGAGCCGGACGGTGAATTGCTCTGCTGCCCCTACGGCCATGTCGCTCCCGCTCTGCCCTCTGCCCGCGCTTTTAGGGGGCGCGCGCCGGGTTGGCAACGATTGTCGGCACGGGGAGCGCGCCGGGTCGTTTCAGGGCGCGTTAACCATTTGATAACCAATCTAGGGGCTAGCTACGGGCAGCAACTCGACCCGGGAGCCATCTATGACGACCTTGCCGATTTCCTGAAAATTAACCGTAATCTTGCCGTTTATGTTGGACTGCACCTGGCCCTGGCCCCATTCCGGCCGATGCGGATGCTCGACAAGCATGCCGGGTTCGAGAAACATGTTGAAATCGGTCATGCTCGCTGCGCCTTCCGGAGGTTTCGCCCGTGGACAACCCTAACCCCAATATCGCCGCGCTCCTAGGCTCGCGTATCTGCCATGACCTGATCAGCCCGATCGGCGCCGTCGTCAACGGGCTGGAGCTGATGGCGATGAGCATGACACCGAGCGCGCCCGAGTTCGAGCTCGTGACCGAGAGCGCCGAGAACGCGGCGGCGCGGATCCGGTTCTTCCGGCTGGTCTTCGGGGCGGCGGAGCCGGGGCAGATGACCGGCGGCGAGGAGGTGGCCGAGATCCTCGGCAAGGTCTACGGGCCCACGCGGATCGGGGTCAACTGGCGGGTGCGGGGCGCGCAGGAGCGGCTGCTGGTGAAGGGGGCGCTGCTGGCGGTGCTCTGTGCCGAGAAGGCGGTGCAGCGCGACGGCACGATCACCGTGACGCTCACCGACAGCCGCTGAAGCGTTCACGCCGACTCGGACCGGCTGGCCATGGCGCCGGAGCTCTGGGACGGGCTGGAGAGCGGCGCGCTGCCGCCTGACCTGCCGCCCTCGGCGGTGCAATTCGCGTTGATCGGGCCGGTGCTGGCCGAGGCCGGGCGGCGGCTGGTGGTGCAGCGCGGGGAGAGCGTGGTGGCGCTCTCCTTCTGAGGGCGCGCCGGGTTGAGGGCGCGAGGGTCAGGCGCGGGTCGCGCCGTTGCCTTCCACGAGGTATTTGAAGCTGGTGAGCTGTGCGGCCCCCACCGGCCCGCGGGCATGCATCTTGCCGGTGGCGATGCCGATCTCGGCGCCCATGCCGAACTCGCCGCC
>JAVKDQ010000053.1:0-60536 GCA_040222155.1 Roseovarius sp. | reverse complement strand
GGTGCCCGGTGATCGCCTCGGCATCGCCCGCCACCTCGGCGCTCCTGAGATGCGCGGCAAGGCGCTCGGGGCGGCTCAGGCTGTCTTGCAGAGCGGCTTCGGAAGGGCGCTCGGCGCCGCCCAGCGCCGCCACGAGGCGCGGGGTGAGAAAGCTCTGGCTGCTCACCGCCTCGCCGGCACTCAGATGCACCCAGTGGCTCACATCGCCCTCGAGCGCGCAGACGATGCCATCCCAATCGCCTTGCTGGGCGAGAAACCCGGCAAGCGAGAGCCGCACCCAGCCGCCGATCGCATCCGCCGGCTGCGCCTGCGTGAAGCCGGGCAAGCCGTGGCCGCTTTCGGGCAGCACCTTCGCGGGAAGCCGCGCGGGCGCGCCCTCGCCGATCCGGAGCACGCGGGCGGGCTCTGCGCCCAGCGCCGCGAGCGCGGCCGCCTCGCTTGTGGCGGTCGCCTCGGCGGCAACCCGCGTGCCCTCGACGAGCACAGCGCGAAAGCCCCCTGGCGCGCGCCCGAGCGCCGCCCAGAAGGTCATCGGCCCTGCATCTGCCGCATCAGCCCCGCCACGTCATAGCCCGCATCGGCGGCGCGGCGCACGATCTCGGCCTCTTCCATGCGCCCGTGCTGGGTGATCGCCCAGAGCATCGTGCAGCGCGTGCCGCTGCGGCAATAGGCGAGGATCGGCTTCGGCATCTCCTCGAGCGCCGCGCCGAAGGCTTCGAGCGCATCGGGCGTGATCTGCCCCGAGACGATCGGCACCCAGCGCGCCTCGAGCCCGGCGGTTTCCGCCGCCGTCCTGATCCCGTCGAAATCCGGCTGGCCGTATTCCTCGCCATCGGGCCGGTTGCACAGGATCGAGGCATAGCCCGCCCCGGCGATCTCGGGCATCTCCTCCGGGTCGATCTGGGGGGAGACGGAAAATTCTTCGGTGATCTGCCGCAGGTCCATGCGGGGCTCCTTCTTGCGATGTCTGCCCCCGGTTCTGCCCCGGAATCGCCCCCTCTTTCAATGCCGTTCGCTCCGGGCCTGCCGTGCGGGCCCACATTTCGGCGGCCGGGCGGGCAATTGCCGGGCACGCTCTCGCGGGGCGATATTCGACAGGTTTTTCATGGGCTTGAGCGTTTTTCCCGCAAGCACATATCGCTCCCCCTCGGCCCTCCCGCCCCGGCCCCACGGTTGAAGCGGCCACCGGGCCTTCATAGGTCGATGGACAAGATGCCGCGCCAGGACGCGGCCCAACCAGACCCGAAGGAGGCACGACAGATGGAACAGAAAGACGCATTTCAGGAGAAGCTTCAGGCCAAGCTCGACGAATGGCAGGCCAATATCGACAAGCTGCGCGCCCAGGCCAAGGAAGCGCAGGCGGATCAGAAGATTCGCTACGAGGAAGAGATCGAAAGCCTGCGCGAGCAGCGCGACGAGATGATGGAGCGGCTCGAGAAGCTGCAGAACGCGCAAGGGGCTGCGTGGAACGACGTGAAGGGCGGGATCGAGAAGGCATGGGACAACATGAACGACTCGATGCAGAAGGCGATGAGCCGGTTCAACTAGAAAGGCCCGAGGCGCGTCTCACCAGCGGGTGAGCGCGTCTTCGTCCTCGTCCCGCGCGGCCACCCATGCCGCGCCGTCCCGCGCGAGTTCCTTCTTCCAGAAGGGGGCGCGCGACTTGAGGTAATCCATCAGGAATTCTGCGGCCTGAAAGGCCTCGGCGCGATGCTTCGCGGCGGTGGCCACCATCATGATCTGCTCGTCGGGCGCAAGCCGCCCGTAGCGGTGGATGACGAGAATACCGCCCGCGTTCCAGCGCGTCTGCGCCTCCGCGGCGATGGCCTCGATGGCCTTCTCCGTCATGCCCGGATAGTGCTCGATCTCCATCGCCTCGAGCCCGCCGCCCTCCATGTCGCGCACGATGCCCGTGAAGGTCACCACCGCGCCCATGCCCCGCTGCCGCGCCGCGAAGCGCGCGGCCTCGGCGCCGAGGTCGAAGGGCTCGGCCTGCACCCGGATTTCCATCTCAGCCCCCGGTCATCGGTGGAAAGAAGGCCACCTCGCGCGCCCCCTCGAGCGGCGCGTCGAAATCAGAGAGTTCCTGATCCACCGCCACGCGCAGCGCCGAAAGATCGGCGAAGGCCGCCTCGTAGCGCGCCTCGCGCCCGCGCAGCTCCTCCACCAGCTCCCGCACGGTGCCGGCCTGCGTGTTCACCTTTTCCCTCGGCTGCCCGATCCGCTCGCGCACCCATGCGAAATAGAGCACATCCATCGCTCAATCCTTCAGGTAGGGCACCGATTTCCGCAGGTAATCGACGCCCGTGATCAATGTCAGCGCGGCCGCGACCCAGAGAAGCGCAAGCCCCACATAGCCGCTCCAGATCATGCCATCGAGCTTCCAGCGCAGTCCGTGCAGGTCGTCTTCCTGCCCGGTCAGGATCGCATCCACCATGGCCTGATCCATGCCGTAGGTACTGGCCCAGAGATAGTGCTCGAAGACGCCCTGTGCAAAGAGCACGGCAATCGCCACCATCTGCGCGGTGGTCTTCCACTTGGCGAGCTTCGTCACCTTGAGCGTGCCGGCGGTATCGCCGAGAAACTCCCTGAGCCCGCTCACGAACACCTCGCGGAAGAGGATCACGGTGGCCGGCAGCACCAGCCACGGCGACATCGACGAATAGCCCACGATCACCCTCAGCGCGATCACCACCATCGCCTTGTCGGCGATCGGGTCGAGCATGGTGCCGAGCTTGGTGGTCTGCTTCCACGCGCGGGCGAGATAGCCGTCGAAGTAATCCGTCACCGCCGCGCCCACGAAGAGCACCAGCGCGCACCAATCCGCCCATGGCCGGTTGAAATAGAGAAACATCACCGCCACCCCCGGGGCCGCCAGCAGCCGGAGCGTCGTGAGCACATTGGGGATGGTCCATGTCATGCGCCCTTCCTAGCCCGGATCGCGAGGCGGGGAAAGACGGCAGACGGGCTTGAGTGGGACATCTGCGCTGAGTGCCACCGCGCGGAATCAAGGGCGAAGCCCGCCGTGCGATCGCTGGGCCGCCCCTTCGGCCCGGCGATTGGGTGAGGTTAGCGCTTCGCACTTATTTTGTTCGGACTTGGCTGGCATAAAGCTTTGCCGAACTTCCGTAGGATCGCCGCGCCGCGGCCCAGCCATCGCGCGGCTCCGGTCCCGGCGTGCAGCACCTTCGTTCGGCTCTGCCCTACCCCCGCCCGATATAGGGCATCTTCGTCGCCATCACCGTCATGAACTGCACATTTGCCTCAAGCGGCAACTCCGCCATGTGCAGCACCGCGCGCGCGGCATCCTCCACCGCCATGGTGGGCATCGAGGGGTTCTTCGCCTTCAGCCCCGCCACCAGCTCGCTCTCCGCATTGCCGATATCGATCTGCCCGCAGGCGATGTCGAAGGGCCGCCCGTCGAGCGAGAGCGTCTTCGTCAGCCCGGTGATCGCGTGTTTGGTGGTGGTGTAGCACACCGAGTTCTCGCGCGGCACGTAAGCCGAGATCGACCCGTTGTTGATGATCCGCCCGCCCTGCGGGCTCTGCCGCCGCATCTGCCCGAAAGCGAGACGCGCGGCGATGAACATGCCCCTGAGGTTCACCGAAACGACCTCGTCGAAGGCCTCCATCGGCACCTCGTCGATCGTCGCCGCCGGCCCGAACATGCCCGCGTTGTTGAAGAGCGCATCGAGCCGCCCGGCCTCCTCCACGAAGCGCCCGAAGGCCGCCTCCATCGCGCCCGCATCGGTCACGTCCGCCGGCAGCGCCACGGCGTTCTCATGCTGGCCCGCCAGCTCCTCCAGCCTGTCCGCCCGCCGTGCCAGAACGCCCACGCGCCAGCCCGCGCCCAGAAAGGCCTCCGCCGTGGCCCGGCCAATGCCCGAGCTCGCCCCGGTAATCAGTATGCTCTTCATGTCTCTTCCCTCTCCAGCGTCAACGGCACCGGCGCCGTGCGCAAATCATCCACCCTGAGCACGCCCTCGGGCTTCGAGAGCCGGTTGCGCACCACCCAGTGCAGCCGCTCCTCCGCCCGCGTGATCGCCACGTAAGCCAGCCGCTTCCACAGGGGCTGCCCCGCCTCGCTCCGCCCCATCCGCGCGGCGGCATAGATATCCGGCGCGAAGACCTGCACATCGGGCCATTGGCTGCCTTGCGCCTTGTGAATCGTCACCGCCGCCCCGTGCAGGAAGGTCGCGCCCATATTGGCCGCGAAGGGGATGAAGGGCTCTTCCTCGTCGGGCTTCTCGATCTTCACGATCGAGGCGGCGCTCACCTGCGGGTCTTCCGCCCCGATCACATGCAGCCGCGAGAACCCCGGCTTGCGACCGGGGCCGAGGTAGATCACCTGCGCCCCCTTGATGAGCCCCCGCGCCTCGAGGTCGAGCCGCTTCTTGCGATGCTTCAAGGGCAGTTCGATCCCGTCGCAAATGAGCGGCTCGCCTTCCAGCAGCTCCGCCTCCGGCGCGCCGTAGACATTGCGAAAGGCGTTGATCAGCCGGATGCGCGTCGCGTTGCGCCACACCAGCACCGGCGAGCGCGCCATCAGGTCCACCTCCACCCGCTGGGCGAAGCGCACCCGGTCATCCTGGCGCGCCTTCTCCTCCACCAGCCGCTCGAAGGCCTCGAAGCCCATCTCCGGGTCGGCAAGCGCATGGGCGAGGTCGAGAATCGGGTTGTCGGCATCCTGCCGGTGAATGCGGTGCAACTCCATCTTCGCGGCCTTGGGCAGCGTGTCGAACACCATCTGCCCATCCGCCCCGCCCTTGGCCTTCACGGGGGGCAACTGCGCCGGGTCGCCGAAAAGCAGCAGCGTCGGAAAGATCTCCTGCAGGTCCTCGAACTGCTTTTCATCCAGCATCGAGGCCTCGTCGATGAAGCCTATGTCGAGCGGCTCCTCCCGCCGCTTCCACCCGGTGATGAAATCCGAGCCCCTCAGGCCCGCCGCCGCCAGCGCCCCGGGGACAGACTTGTTCGTCTGGTAGAAGGCGAAAGCCCGGTCGAGCGCCTGCTCGGTCAGCCCCTCCACCTCGGGCCGCTCGCCGTTTCCGGCCAGCCATTCGGCGATCTTCTCGTATTCGGGGTCATAGACCGGCGTGTAGAGAATCCGGTGAATCGTGGTGGCCGGCACGCCCCGCATCCGCAGAACGCTCGCCGCCTTGTTGGTGGGCGCCAGAATGGCCAGCGTCCGCCTGTCGCGCCGCCGCCGGCCCTCGTAATCGCCCGAGACGATCTCCACCCCCGCCTCTTCCAGCGCCCGGTAGAGCGCGGCGAGCAGCAGCGTCTTGCCCGAGCCCGCCTTGCCCACTACCGCCATAACCTGCCCCTTGCCCTCGCGGGCGGGCAACAGATGCCCTTGGTCGAGATCCACTCCCGCACCGCGCAGCATCTCCGCGATACGGTCATGCGCCTCGGCCTGATCCTCGGAATATGTAAGCGCCACCTGAGACATGGCGCGACCCTACCCAAGCGCCCCGGGCCGCGCCAGCGAAAGCGTCAGGCGCTGCGGGCCACCTCGCCGGGCAGGCGCGGATAGAAGCTCTCGCGAAACCAGCGGTCCGAAACCTCCGGCAAGACGCCCGCCTGCGCCGCCACCCGCGCCCGCGCCGCCGGGCTGAAGGCCCAGAGCCCCACACTCACCGCCGTGCGGCCCTCGCCCATGCTGCCCAGCACCTCCGGCTCCGCCCCGATCCGGCGGTAGATCCGCACCATCCGCGCATCGAACACGCCCACGAAATGCCGCACGCCGAAATTCCGCATGATCTCGCCGCCGCCCAGCATCAGCCCCGCCGCCACATGCGCCCCCGCCCCGGGCGCAAGGCAGAAGCGTGTGCATTCCCAGATGAGCGGGCTCTCCACCGTACCGCCCCCCATCAGGTGGCGGAAATGCTCGTTCACCATCGTGCGCCCCGTGGTGGGCAGAAACCGCATCGAGCCCTGATGCGCGCCGCCCTCCCCCTCCCAGATCACGTAGAGCGGGTTCAGCGCATCGTAGGCGTCACGCTCATGCCCGTAGGCATCCACGCACACCTTCCAGCCCAGCCGCTCGGCAAACTGCGCCGCCCGGTCGCGAAACATGCCCTCGGCCAGCACCGGAAACCGCCCCAGATCGTCGCCATAGATGTATCGCAGCATCGTCATCCCCTCGTCTCCTCTGACGAAGGACAGATTTGCCAGCCCCGGTTAAGCGCATGTCACCCCACCGCGCGGTGCCCTGAGCCGTGCGCAACGCGTCTTTCATCTTTCCCGAAATACTCCCGCCGGAGGCATCCGCGCGCGCCACCCGCGCCGCCCGCCCGGGCAAGGGCGCCTCAGATCACGATCAGCCCCTGGCTCAGCGCGCGGGCCACCGCGTGCACCGTGTTGATCGCGCCCAGCTTGTAGCGCGCGCTCTCGATATAGACCCGCAGCGTATGCTCCGAGATCGCCAGCGTCTCCGCCACCTGCGCGCGCCCGTAGCCCAGCGCCAGAAGCGTCAGCGCATCCACCTCGCGCGGGCTGAGCGCGGGCGGCGCGTTGGGCGTGCGGTCGGGCTCGAATTCGAGCGCCTTGTGGTTGAAGTAATGCGCCGCGAGAATGAGCTCGCGCCGGTGCATCTCGCAGAACCGCGCCCATGTGGCATCGTCGCAGCTGTGATTGGCGGTGAAGAGCGCGAACTGCCCGTTCGGCCCCCTGAGCGGCACCGAGAAACCCTGGTTGCCCACGCCATGCTCCAGCGCCTCCTGCAGGAAGGCCCGCACCGCCTTGCCGCTCCAGTCGAGCCGCTTCCAGTCCACCGGGTGAAACCGCTGGTAGCAGCCCTGCACCACCGGGTCGATCCTGAGATAATCGCGCTCGAGGTAGCGCGCCACCCAGTCCGGCGCATAGGTGCCGCAGCCATACTGGTCGCCCGAGGCGCTCACCCAGTGATAGATCACATGGTCGATCTCGAGATAATCGCGCAGCCGCATCGCGGCGTCCTGAAGGTGCGAGGGTTCAGTGGCGCTCTCCAGCGAGAGCAGGATCGTCTCCAGTCGGTTCGGCGGCGCGATGTTCATTCCCCGGATGCCCCTCGCAGATCGACGCGATCTCGGCCACGCCGACCGCTCTGCAGAGTTCGAGCTGAGCGGCCAGTTCATCGAGGCCGTTCCTTCGGGCAAACACCTGCAGATCGGCCATCACGTCGAGTACCCATTGGTTGTGCATCCCCGAGGCTCCTTAATGTTCCTTAACGAAACATTAATGCAGGATAGTTTTTTTCAGCTTAAAGGAGAATTCGCTGTTTCATACTCCCCCGAAATGGCGAGGCGCGCCCACCGCAACCCATTGATCGAAATGGCACTCCGGCCAGCAGAACGCGAAGCCCCCGCGACTCGGGGCGTTCCGAATCGCGGGGGCCTGAAGGTCGTCGCCCGAGGGGTGGGTGCGGGTCAGCCCTTGCCGGCTTCCAGCACGTCTTCCACGGTGCGCAGGCCGGGCTTGGGCGCACCCACCAGCACCGCCATGTTGCCGGGCTTGTGCTCGTTGCGCAGCATCTTGGTATGCGCCTTGGGGATCTCCTCCCACGGAAACACTTCCGACATGCAGGGGTCGAGCCGCCGTTCGATCATCAGCCGGTTGGCCGCCGCCGCCTGCTTGAGATGCGCGAAGTGGCTGCCCTGCAGGCGCTTTTGGTGCATCCACATGTAGCGCACGTCGAAGGTGCAGTTGAAGCCGGTGGTGCCCGCACAGATCACCACCATGCCGCCCTTCTTGCACACCAGCGACGACACCGGGAAGGTGCTCTCGCCCGGATGCTCGAACACCATGTCCACGTTCACGCCCTTGCCGGTGATGTCCCAGATCGCCTTGCCGAACTTGCGGGCTTCCTTGAGCCAGTCGAAATATTCGGGGCTGTTCACCTTGGGCATCTGGCCCCAGCAGTTGAACTCCTTGCGGTTGATCACGCCCTTGGCGCCCATCGAGAGCACGAAGTCGCGCTTGTCCTCGTCCGAGATCACGCCGATCGCGTTGGCGCCCGCCGTGTTGGCCAGCTGGATCGCGTAGGAGCCAAGCCCGCCCGACGCGCCCCAGACGAGCACGTTCTGCCCCGGCTTCAGCTCATGCGGCGCGTGGCCGAAGAGCATCCGGTAGGCCGTGGCCAGCGTCAGCGTGTAGCAGGCACTCTCCTCCCATGTCAGGTGCTTGGGGCGCGGCATGAGCTGCTGCGCCTGCACGCGGGTGAACTGCGAAAACGCGCCATCCGGCGTCTCGTATCCCCAGATCCGCTGGGTCGGAGACATCATCGGGTCGCCGCCGTTGCAATCCTCGTCGTTGCCGTCGTCCTGGTTGCAGTGGATCACGACCTCGTCGCCCACCTTCCAGGTCTTCACCGCCGAGCCCACCTTCCAGACGATGCCCGCCGCGTCGGAGCCTGCGATGTGGTAATCCGCGCCATGCCCGTCGAAGGGGCTGATCGGCTCGCCGAGGCCGGCCCAGACGCCGTTGTAGTTGACGCCCGCCGCCATCACCAGCACGAGCACCTCGTTGCTGTCGATCTCCCACGTGTCGACCACCTCGACCTGAAACGATTTCTCCGGCTCGCCATGGCGATCGCGGCGAATGGCCCAGGCATACATCTGCTTCGGCACATAGCCGAGCGGGGGCAGTTCCCCCAGTTCGTAGAGGTCCTTCTCGGGCGCCTCGTAGGGTGCGATACCGCTGTCGTTGTCAAGAGCCATGGTCAGCCTCCTAGGGGTCAAACGGTTTGCCGCAACGCAGAATCACGGCTGTCCTGAGGGGGAATATAGGCGGGCGCGCAACAATGCAATGCCCGTGGCGTGTTTTTTGAAACTTTATAACCTCGCAACTGCAGAAAGTTGCGTGTCAGCCACCCGAGCCTTCCAGAAGATGCGCGATGGATCGTGCATAGAAGGATACCACCGCCCGGTCCTTCTCGCGAATGGCGATCCCCTCGGGGCCTTCCTCCAGCATGTGCCGCTTGCGCAGGTTGCGCAGGCCCACCTCCACCGCATAGCCCACATCGCCGCGCGGCAGGTGCACATGCGCCCGCGGAAACCGCGCCACCAGCGCCGCCACCTCCGCCTCGATCGCGGCGGCCTTCACAGGCCCGCCCTGCATCATCAGCACATGCGCCACCACCGGCACCGGCAGCACCGGCACCTCCTCGCCGATCCGCTGCATCAGCCGCGCGCCCAGCGCCTCCACCGAGGCACCAGGGTTCTCCGCCTCGAAGGCGTTGAGCGACACCGGCGCGCCGAAGCTCGCCGCCGCATAACCGTGGCGATGGTAGCGCCGCGTGAGCCACAGCCAGAACTGCTTGAGCACGAACCCCGCCACCACCGAGATATTCGCCCGAAACCGCCGCTCCCCCGCCTCGCCGGCCGCCACGAGAATGCGGTCCTCGAACACCCGGTCGTAATTCAGCGCCACCGGCACGAAGACCACGTCGCGCCCGCCCTTGGTCCGCCCCTCCACGATGTATTTCAGCAGCCCCAGCTTCGGCGGCTTCAGCCCGCCATCGAGCGAGAGCCCCCCTTCCGGAAACACCGCCTGCGTCACGCCCCCATCCGTGGCCAGCCCCACGTAGCGCGCCAGAACCCGGCGATAGAGCTCGCCGCGCGGCTTGCGGCTGATGAAATAGGCCCCCATCGCCCGGATGAGCCGCGACAGTGGCCAGACCCGCGCCCATTCTCCCACCGCGTAGGAGAGCGCCGAGCTTTCGGCGGCCAGCCACGTCACCAGCACGTAATCCATGTTCGAGCGGTGGTTCATCACGAAGATCACCGTCGCCTCCCGGTCCACCTTCCGCAGCGCCGCCTCGTCGAAATGCCCGATCCGCACCCGGTAGAGCGCCTGGCTCAGCCAGCGCGCCGCCCGGATCGCGAAGGTGAAATAGGCGGTGGCCGAGAAGCTCGGCACGATCTCCCGCGCATAGCGCTGCGCCTGCTCGAAGGCCACCTGCTCGGGCACGCCGTTGCGCCGCGCATGCTCGGCAATGGCCTTCGCCACCTCCGGGTCGTAGATCAGCCGCTGGATCATGTCGAAGCGCCGCGCCAGCTTGAAGGGCTGGATGGGCCGCTCCAGCCGCTGGTTGAGCTTCGCCACCACGCGCTCCATCCGCCGCCGGAAGAACCAGCGCACCGAGGGAAAGAGGAAATGCGAGGCGAAGGTCACCGCCGCAAAGAGCAGGATCAGCACGAAAAGCCAAAGGGGCAATTCGACCGTCGTGCTCATGTCCCCTCCTTGCGCGGCGTCCCGAAAGACTGTTTATCAGGGCCATGACACACGCGCCAGACATGGCTTGCCTCACCCTCGCGCCCGGCTTCGCCCCCTCCGAGCGCCCCACCGCCGCCCGGCTATTCTGGCAGGCGTTCGGCCCCAAGCTGCGCCCTGTGCTCGCCCCGGACGAAAAGGCGCTGGCCTTCCTCTCCGCCGCGCTCTGCCCGCGCTACGCGCTCTCGGCGCGCGATGCCCAAGGCCGGCTCCTCGGCCTCGCCGGGGTGAAAACGGCCGAAGGCGGGCTTGTGGGCGGCACCCTGCGCGACATCGCCGAAATCTACCGCTGGCCCGGCGCGCTCTGGCGCGGCCCGCTCCTCTCGCTGCTCGAGCGCGAGGTGGCGCCCGATACGCTCCTTATGGATGGCATCTTCGTCTCCGAAGAGGCCCGGGGGCGCGGCGTGGGCTCGGCCCTTCTCGGCGCGGTCAAGCAGAAGGCCCGCTCCGAGGGGCTCGCCTCCGTCCGTCTCGACGTGGTCGACAGCAACCCCCGCGCCCGCGCGCTTTACGAGCGGCACGGCTTCGTGGCGGGCAAGCGCACCGATCTGGGGGTCATGCGCCATGTCTTCGGCTTCACCGGCAGCACCGAGATGCGCTGCGACCTCACGGCGGAATTGCCGCAACGCAGCGAATTGACATTGTCATAAAGTTCCAGCTATCTACGCCCCAACGAAACAAAGTTGCGCAAACGATTCACGAGGCCGCCCATGTCGCAGACACCGAACGAGACGCAGAAAGACCGTCCCTGGCTCATTCGCACCTATGCGGGCCATTCCACGGCGGAGGCCTCCAACGCGCTCTACCGCTCGAACCTCGCCAAGGGGCAAACCGGCCTCTCCGTGGCCTTCGACCTGCCCACACAGACGGGGTATGACAGCGATCATGTGCTCGCGAAGGGCGAAGTGGGCAAGGTCGGCGTGCCCATCTGCCACCTCGGCGACATGCGCACGCTTTTCAGCCAGATCCCGCTCGAGCAGATGAACACCTCGATGACGATCAACGCCACCGCGCCCTGGCTTCTGGCGCTCTACGTGGCCGTGGCCGAGGAACAGGGCGCCGACACCACCAAGCTCACCGGCACGGTGCAGAACGATCTCATCAAGGAATATCTCTCGCGCGGCACCTATATCTGCCCGCCCAAACCCTCGCTGAAGATGATCGGCGACGTGGCCGAATACTGCTACAAGCACATCCCCAAATGGAACCCGATGAACGTGTGTTCCTACCACCTGCAAGAGGCCGGCGCCACGCCCGAGCAGGAGCTGGCCTTCGCGCTCGCCACCGCCATCGCCGTGCTCGATGAGCTCAAGCCCCGCGTGCCCTCAGAGGATTTCCCCGTGCTCGCCGGCCGCATCTCCTTCTTCGTCAACGCCGGCATCCGCTTCGTCACCGAGATGTGCAAGATGCGCGCCTTCGTCGACCTCTGGGACGAGATCCTCGCCACCCGCTACGGCGTGGAGGATGCCAAGTTCCGCCGCTTCCGCTACGGCGTGCAGGTCAACTCGCTGGGCCTCACCGAGCAGCAGCCCGAGAACAACGTCTACCGCATCCTGATCGAGATGCTCGCCGTGACGCTCTCCAAGAAGGCCCGCGCCCGCGCCGTGCAACTGCCCGCATGGAACGAGGCCCTCGGCCTGCCCCGCCCGTGGGATCAGCAATGGTCCATGCGGATGCAGCAGATCCTCGCCTACGAGACGGACCTGCTCGAGTTCGACGACCTCTTCGACGGCAACCCCGCCGTCGATGCCAAGGTCGAAGAGCTGAAGGAAGGCGCCCGCCACGAGCTCGCCAATCTCGACAGCATGGGCGGCGCGATCAATGCCATCGAATACATGAAGGCCCGGCTGGTCGACAGCAACGCCGCCCGCCTCGGCCGCATCGAGCGCAACGAAACCGTGGTCGTCGGCGTCAACAAGTGGCAGGAGGGCGAGCCCTCGCCGCTGCAATCGGAGGATGGCGGCATTCTCGTGGTCGATGCCGGCGTCGAGGCCGACCAGATCAACCGCCTCAACGCATGGCGCTCCGAGCGCGACGAGACGGCGGTGAAAGCCGCGCTCGCCGATCTGCGCGAGGCCGCCAGCAAGGGCGCCAACATCATGCCCGCCTCCATCGCCGCCGCGAAAGCCGGCGTCACCACCGGCGAATGGGCCGCCCAGATGCGCGCCATCCACGGCGAATATCGCGGCCCGACCGGCGTCTCCGGCAGCCCCTCGAACATGACGGAGGGGCTCGACGATCTGCGCGACGCGGTCAACGCCGTCTCCGACAAGCTCGGCCGCCGCCTCGCGCTCCTCATCGGCAAGCCCGGCCTCGACGGCCACTCCAACGGCGCCGAGCAGATCGCCTTCCGCGCCCGCGATTGCGGGATGGACATCTCCTATGAAGGCATCCGCCTCACGCCCGAGGAAATCGTCAACGCCGCGCTGGAGCAGAAGAGCCACGTGGTGGGCCTCTCCATCCTCTCCGGCTCGCACCTGCCGCTGGTCGAAGACCTGATCGGCCGGATGCGCGAGGCCGGGCTCGGCGATGTTCCGGTGATCGTCGGCGGCATCATCCCCGAGGACGATGCCCGCAGGCTCAAGGAAATGGGCGTCGCCCGCGTCTACACGCCCAAGGATTTCGAGCTCAACACCATCATGGCCGACATCGTCACCCTGGCCGATCCGCAGGCGGTGGCGGCGGAGTAACCCCTCCGCCGCGCACCCCGCCCGGCTACTCGGTCTTCGTCTCGCCCGATTGCTCGTCGTCCTGCTGCGCACCGAGCCGCTGCTGCTGCTTCTCGCGCAACTCCACCATGCGCTGCTGGATCCGGCCCGAAAGCGCCTCGCTCTCCAGCGCGGCGGCACCGATGGCAAGGTATTCGTCGGGCGTGATGCCCACCACCTTGTCCACCACGTCCTTGCCCACCTCGTCGGCCTCGGCGATGAGCTCCTCGCGCTGCTCTGCCGTCTCGGCATTCTCGATGCGCTTGGTGTAATCCGCCCGCACCCGCTCCAGCGCGATCAGCGCGTTCACGAAGCTCACGATCTGCCCGTCGCTCACATCCTCGGGCGCGATGGCCTCAACCTGGCTGTCCTGCGCCAGCGCCGGGCCTGCCACGCCCGCAAGCCCCGGCGCGATGAGCGCCGCCATTGCCAGTGCCGCGGTGGTAGATTTCAAATACATGCCTCTCTCCCGTTCTGCCTTGGGGTTTCGCTCCCGTTCACATGGCCCTTCCCGCCCCGAAACGCAAAGACCTCAGGCAAAAAAATGCCGGAGCCGCCACGCGCTCTTTGGGCTTCCCCCCTCGCGGCAACGCCGCTAGGCTCTCCGCCAAGCCAGCCCACAGGAGCCCCGCCCATGCCCACCGCCCTCGAAATCCGCCCCATCGCCGAGGGCGACAAGCCCGCATGGGCGCCGCTCTGGCAAGCCTATCTCGCCTTCTACGAAACCGCCCTGCCACAAGAGATCTACGATACCACCTTCGCCCGGCTCACCAGCCCCGACCACCCCGATCAGTCGGGCTTCCTCGCCCTTCACGAGGGCCGCGCCGTGGGGCTCGTGCATTACATCTACCACCCGCATAACTGGCGCCTCGAGCCGGTCTGCTACCTGCAGGATCTCTACGCAGACCCCTCCGTGCGCGGCACCGGCGTGGGCCGCGCGCTCATCGAGGCGGTCTATGCGCAGGCCGATGCCGATGGCCGCCCGTCCGTCTACTGGCTCACGCAGGATTTCAACACGGAAGCCCGCAAGCTCTACGACCGGATCGGCACGCTCACGCCCTTCATCAAGTATAACCGCGCCTGAAGAGCCAAAGCTCCCATGTCCATCCATATCAGCGCCGAGCCCGGCCAGATCGCCGAAACCGTGCTCCTGCCGGGCGATCCGCTGCGCGCCAAATGGGCCGCCGAGCGCTTTCTCACCGATCCGGTGCAGGTCAACGAAACCCGCGGCATGCTGGGCTTCACCGGCCACTGGAAGGGCCACCGCGTCACCCTCCACGGCTCCGGCATGGGCATGCCCAGCCTCTCGATCTACGCCAATGAGCTGATCCGCGACCACGGCGCGCGCCGCCTCATCCGCATCGGCTCCTGCGGCGCGATGCAGAAGCACCTCTCCCTGCGCGACGTCATCCTCGCCAGCACCGCCTCCAGCGTCTCCACCCCCTCGAGCACGATCCTGCGCGAGCTCAACTTCGCCCCCGCCGCCGATTTCACCCTGCTCGTCGCCGCCCATATCGCGGCGCAGGCGCGCGGCATCACCCCCCATGTGGGCGGCATCTACTCGTCGGATACCTTCTACGACGAACGCCCCGACCTGACAGAGCAGCTCACCCGCCACGGCGTGCTGGCGGTCGAGATGGAAGCGGCCGAGCTCTACACCCTCGCCGCCCGCCACGGCGCGCAGGCGCTCGCGGTGCTCACCGTCTCCGATCACCTGCAAACCGGCGCGGCCCTCCCGGCCAGGGAGCGCGAGCAGAGCTTCTCCGACATGGTCGAGATCGCCCTCGCCGCCGCCTTCCCCGAATCCTGAGGCCAAGGGCGCAGGCCCCCGGCTTCTTCTTGGCAAAAATACTCCGGTCTACCGGCCCGCCAGAAGCTGCACCATCGTCTGCTGCGACACATAGCCCGTCACCGGCAGGCCATAATCGCTCTGGAACCGCCGGATCGCGCGGCGCGTGTCGCGGGTGAAGGTGCCGTCCGGGTTGCCCGGCTCGAAGCCCAGCTGCGCCAGCCGCTGCTCGATCAGCACCCGCCCCACCAGCGTCGAGGTGAACTGCCGCTCCTGCTGCCGCGCGGCCTCCACCTCCGCCGCGTTCTGCTCGGCCTGCGTCAGCTCTTCCAGCCGCGCCCGCGCGGCCTCGGCGAAGGTGCTCTCGGGATAGGTGTTGAGAAAGGCGCGATAGGCCTCCTCGCTGTCGGAGGCGCGCGCCGCATCCCAGGCCTCGCGCTCCTCCCGCTCGGCCTCCGAGCGTTTCGCATCCTCGATCTCGGCCAGCCGCTCCTCGGCGATCTCCGAGAAAAGCCCGTCCGGGTAGCGCTCGAGATAGCTGCGCAGGCCGGTCTCGTCGGCGCCGCGCCCGGTGTCTCGCCAATAGGCCCGGTCGAGCCGTTCTTCCTGCTCGCGCCGCTTGCGCGCTTCCTCGGCCCGCCGCGCGGCCTCCTCCGCCGCCTGGTCACGCAGGCGCAGAAGCTGGTTGCCGGTGATGTAGCCGGTGCCGGTAAAGCCGTTGGCCTGCTGCCATGCGCCGATGGCGGTGCGGCTGCCGGGGCCGAAGATCCCGTCGATTCCCTTCGGGTCGAAGCCCAGCAGCGACAGGTTGCGCTGGATCTCGCGGCGGTCGTCGCGGCTGAGCCCCAGCCCCTCCTCGATGGATTTCGCCTCGCGCTCCGGCTCGTCGCGCAGGTAGGCGATGCGCGCCTCCGCCTCGCCCGCATATTGCCCGTTGCGGTATTCGCCCAGATACATCCGGTAGGCCGCGATCGTGTCCATCGCCTGCACCGCCTGCCAGAAGCCCAGCTCCACCGCCTCGTCGGAACGGCCCGGCGCCGCCGGCCCCATCAGCCCCATGCGCGGCGAGAGGTTGCCGTCCACCTCCACCCCGCGCGGCGCGCTCCGCGCCACCTCATCGAAAGAGACGCCCTCCGCCAGCAGCAGCCCCGCCAGCAGATCCGCCAGATCGGTCGAGGGCCCGGTCACATAGGTCACGTCCTTGTCCTGCCGGTAGGCGCCGAGCCCGGGCTCCAGCCCGAAGCCCAGCCTCTCCGGCGCCACCCCCGGCGCGGCGAGCACCACCGCCGGCACATCCGCCTGCACCGCCAGCGCGGTGAGCGCGGTCATCGAGAGGCCCAGCGCCCCCACGGCGATCCGCCCCGTCCCTTGCGCGTTGTTCGAGAGCACCCAGCTGTCCTGCCCGTCGGTGGCGAAGGGCCCCAGCGCCACGATCACAAGCCGCTCCACCTCGCCGTCTTCCACCGCCGTCTCGGCCTCGATCGCGGCAAGGCGCATGTCGCGGATGTCACGGTCCTGCGCCTCGATCACCCGAAAGCCCGCATTGGCCAGCGCCTCGCGAAAGGCCGAGGCCCCCGCCCCGCCCGGCTCCTGCATCGAGAGCGCCTGCCCCCGGTTGCCGATCAGAAGCGCAAGGTCTTCCGCATGGGCCGGCATGGCCAGGATGAAGGCCGTCACGGCCCCCGTGAAAATCGAACGCAGCTGCATGGTGCCTCCCCCGGGATGCTCACTCGTAACTGCGTTGATCCTCTATCACTTTGCCGTCGTTTGGAAGGCTGCCCTTGGCCACGATCTCGATCCGGCCCTTGAGCTTCAGCGCATCGGCCACCGATCCGGCATAGGTCTCCGGCGCCCCGCCATCGGCCTCGATCTGCACCGTCATCACGTCCATCTCGCCCTCGCGCGTGGCGATCACCCGCGCCCGCGCGATCTCGTCATGCTTCGAAACCAGCGCCGCCACCTGCTCGGGCCGCACGAACATGCCCTTGATCTTGGTCGTCTGGTCGGCCCGGCCCATCCAGCCCTTGATCCGGATATTCGTGCGCCCGCAAGGGCTTGCGCCCTCCATCACCGCCGAAAGATCGCCCGTCGCGAAGCGGATGAGCGGGTAGTCGGGGTTGAGCGTCGTCACCACCACCTCGCCCACCTCGCCGGGCTTCACCGGCGTGCCGGTGCCGGGCGTCACGATCTCCACGATCACGCCCTCGTCCACGATCATCCCCTCCATCGCCTCCGATTCGTAGGCGATATTGCCCAGATCGGCGGTGGCGTAGCACTGCCGGCACGCGATCCCGCGGTCGGCATATTCCTGCCGGAGCGACGGAAAGAGCGCGCCGCCCCCCACCGCCGCCTTGGTGATCTTCAGCGCGAGGCCCATCTCGTCGGCCTTGTCGAGAATGATCTTCAGGTAGTCGGGCGTGCCCGCATAGGCCGTCACCCCCACGTCATGCGCGGCGCGCGCCTGCAGCTCGGTCTGCCCGGTGCCGGCGGGCAGCACCGCCGCTCCCACCGCCCGCGCGCCATTCTCGAAGATCATGCCCGCCGGCGTAAGGTGATAGCCGAAGCAGTTCTGCACGATATCGCCCCGGCCCACGCCGCAGGCATGCAGAAACCGCCCCACGCGCCACCAGTCATGCCCCACCCCGCCCGGCTCGTAGATCGGCCCGGGCGACTGGAACACATGCGCGAACGCCCCCGGCGCCAGCGCCGCATAGCCGCCGAAGGGCGGGTGGGCGGCCTGCGCCGCGCCAATCCCCGCCTTGCGCAGCACCGGCAGCGTGGCCAGCGCCTCGAGGCTGGTGATCGCCTCGGGCATCACCTCCGCAAGGCTCTCGGCATAGCCGGGCAGGGCCTTGGCGCGGGCCAGCTGCTCGGGCAGCGCACGCGCCAGCGCGGCGGCGCGCTCATCGGCGGATCGGGTTTCGAGATCGTCAAAGTAAAGGGTCATTTCGGCATCCTTCGGCTCACGCACAGAGCGCGACAGCTCGACCAGTTGAAGAAATTGCGCTTTCGCCATTCAACATGCATAATCCTGCATATGGCGTATTCCCGCCGCCCTGCATCCGAGGAGTTGATGCATGACGATACCCGGCCGCATTGATAGAGCCACCATCGCCGAGCTGGACAGGCGCATTGCTTTTCACGCAGACGACCAGATCATGGAGGCCGACTTTTCCGGCTTCACCTTCGCCGATACGCTGAGCGTCAACGCCTTCTACGACAGGCTCGAGGAGCGCATCGCCGAGACGGGCGAAGAAAAGTGGTTCTTCCTCGTCAACCTCAACGGCACCCGCATCGAGCCCGAGGCCTGGGCGGCCTATTCCCGCCGGGGCCGGGCGCTCAACCTCGCCCATTCGATGGGCTCCGTGCGCTTCGACGCCTCCGAAGAAACCAGGGCGCAGATCATGCGCGCCGCCAATACCGAGGCCTTCGACCCCAACCTCTTCTCCGATCGCGAGGCCGCTCTCGCCCGGCTCCGCAGCCTGCCCAGCCAGCGCCGCGCCGCCAGCTCGGCCCCGGCCAGCACCTACAGCCGCGAGGAGATCGCCGCGCGCGTCACCTTCGACGAGAGCAAGCGGATCATGGAGGTCGATCTTTCGCATTTCACGCTGCACAACAGCCGCGATGTCGACACCCTCTTCGACTACCTCGAAGACCGCATCAAGGCGAGCGACAAGCGCTGGTTCTTCCTCGTCAACCTCAACGACTGCGAGATCCTGCCCGCCGCATGGGTGCGCTACGCCTACCGGGGCAAGGCGCTCAACGAGGCGGCCTCCATCGGCACCGTGCGCTTCGCCGTGGGCGCGGGCACGGCGGAAGAGATCCGCCTCCGGGCCGAAACCCAGAGCTTCCATCCCAATATCCGCGACACGCGCGAGGAAGCGCTGGCGCTGATCGAGGAAATGCTCGCGAGGAAGTTGCAAGAGAAGTGATCCTTCAGCTGAGCCAGCGCTTGCGGCGGCGGTAGCTGCGCACGTCGCGAAAGCTCTTGCGGCCCTCCTCGGAGACACCGAGGTAGAACTCCTTCACATCCGGGTTCTCGCGAAGGTCCTTCGCGGGGCCGTCCATCACGATGCGCCCGCTCTCGAGAATGTAGCCATATTGCGCGAAGCGCAGCGCCACGTTGGTGTTCTGCTCCGCCAGCAGGAAGGTATAGCCCTCCTCCTCGTTGAGCGTCTTCACGATCCCGAAGATCTGCTCCACCAGCTGCGGCGCGAGCCCCATCGAGGGTTCGTCCAGCAGGATCATCTCGGGCCGGCTCATCAGCGCGCGGCCGATGGCGCACATCTGCTGCTCGCCGCCCGAGGTATAGCCCGCCTGGCTCGTCCGCCGCTCCTTGAGCCGCGGGAAATAGGTATAGACAAGCTCCAGATCGGCGGCGATCTCGCTTTTCGGAGCACTGCGGGTATAGGCGCCCGTCAGCAGGTTTTCCTCCACCGTCAGGTGCTCGAAGCAATGCCGCCCCTCCATCACCTGCACCACGCCGCGCTTCACGAGGTCGGAGGGCAGCAAATCCTGCACCCGCTCGCCGCGATACATGATCGAACCCTTGGTCACTTCGCCCCGCTCCGATTTGAGCAGGTTCGAGATGGCCTTGAGCGTGGTCGTCTTGCCCGCCCCGTTGCCGCCCAGCAGCGCGGTGATGCCGCCCTTGGGCACCGAGAGGCTCACGCCCTTGAGCACGAGGATCACGTGATTGTAGATCACCTCGATATTGTTGACCTCCAGAAGCGTCTCTTCCGTGCGTCCGGCGTCGAGCATGGCACATCTCCCTCGAAGGCAGGGCACAGCCTGCTTTCATCTTTCAGAAAAATACTCACGGTGCCCCGGCCGCCACTCGCGCGGCGGCCGGGGCGAAGTGCTTTAGTTGCAGCCCGGCTCGATGCCGTTCTCCGCCGCGAAGGCGGCGCTGTCTTCGGCGACGAGCGGCTGGATCACGTCCTGATCGGACTGGTAGTATTCGGTGATCAGCTTGAACTCGCCCGCGGCCGCATCCCATTGCGACACGGCACCAAAGCCGTTGCCGCCGTGGTTGCCACAGCTCACGGTGAACTCGGGCCCGAAGTTGGGCAGGCCGAGCGCGGCCATCTTCGCCTCGGTCATCTCGAGGTTCTCCATGCCGTCACGCATCTGCATGGCGTTGATCGCCGAGACACCGTGCATCTCCTGCGCGGTCTTGATCGCCTCGGCCGCCAGCATCGCGGCATACATGCCCCGGTTATAGAGCACCGAGCCGATCTGGTCGCCCGCACCCGCGGCCTTGCCCGCATCCACGACATATTGCTGGATGTCATCGTAAACCGGGTAATCCGAGCCGAGGTTGTGGAAGGTCAGTGCCTTGTAGCCATTGGCCGCGTCGCCTGCCGGCTTCACGTCGTTCTCCGAGCCCGACCACCAGATGCCGATGAAATTCTCCATCGGGAAACGGATGTTCGCGGCTTCCTGGATCGCGACCTGGTTCATCACGCCCCAGCCCCACATGATCACGTAGTCGGGCTTCTCGCGGCGGATCTGCAGCCACTGCGATTTCTGCTCCTGTCCGGGGTGGTCCACCGGCAGCAGCGTCAGGCTGTAGCCATGCTTGGCCGAGAGCTCTTCCAGCGTGCGGATCGGCTCCTTGCCATAGGCCGAGTTGTGATAGACGAGCGCGATGCTCTTGCCGCTGATATCGCCGCCATTCTCGTTGAGAATATGGGTGATGGCATGGCTCGCGCCGTCCCAGTAGTTGGCCGGGTAGTTGAAGATGTAGCGGAACACTTCACCGTTCTTGGCCGAGGTCCGGCCATAGCCCATCGAGTGCACCGGGATGCCGTCCGCCGTGGCCTTGGGAATGAGCTGGTAGGTGATGCCCGTGGAGAGCGGCTGGTAGATCAGCGCGCCCTCGCCCTTGGTCGATTCGTAGCACTCCACACCCTTCTCGGTGTTGTAGCCCGTCTCGCACTCGATCAGGTTCACCATCTCGCCGCCGATACCGCCATCACGCTCGTTGAGCAGCGTGAAGTAGTCGGCATAGCCGTCGGCGAAGGGGATGCCGTTGGCGGCATAGGGCCCCGTCCGGTAGCTCAGGCTCGGAATTGTCAGGTCGGCCAGCGCCGGCCCGGCGGCGATGACGGCCGCCAATGCTGCTGTGATAAGTCTGGTTTTCATCGGTTCGTATCCTCCCTTGGTTTCTCCGATGGTCTTTATAGGGCGCGCCTCCTTCGCGCGCCGCACCTCCTGCCCCGCCCTAGTGCGGGAAGGGCCAAAGCCTCAGTTTTTCCTTCGCCACGCGCCAGAGCTGCGCCAGCCCGTGCGGCTCGGCGATCAGGAACACCACGATGAGCGAACCCACGATGACGAATTCCAGATGCGCGGCAAGGTCGGTGGGCCAGCCCAGCGTGCCCACGAGCACGTTCTTCAGGAGCACCGGCAGGAGCACCAGAAACGCCGCGCCCGCGAAGCTCCCGAAGATCGAGCCGAGCCCGCCGATGATCACCATGAAGAGCACCAGGAACGATTTCTGGATGCCGAAGACCTCGCCCACTTCCACCGCGCCGAGATAGACGGCGAAGAAGAGCGCCCCCGCGATCCCCACGAAGAAGCCCGAGATCGCGAAGGCCGAGAGCTTGGCCTTGAGCGGGTCCACCCCGATGATCTCGGCGGCGATGTCCATGTCCCGAATGGCCATCCACTTGCGCCCCGCCATGCCGCGGGTGAGGTTCCGCGCGATGATCGCGCTCGCCACGGTGAAGACGAGGCAGAAGAGATACGCCACCCAGGGCAGCGCCTCCGCCCCCGTCACCGCGTAGCCGAACACCTCGCGCTCCGGCGCGCTGATCTGGCCCGAGGCCGAGTAGTTGTAGAACCACGACACCCGGTTGAACATCCACACAAGGAAGAACTGCGCCGCCAGCGTCGCCACCGCGAGGTAGAACCCCTTGATCCGCAGGCTCGGCAGGCCGAACAGCACGCAGACCATCGCCGTGATGCCGCCCGACAGGATGATCAGGAAGAAGATGTTCACCCCCTCGAAAGAGGTCATCAGCTTGTAGCAGGCATAGGCCCCCACCGCCATGAACGCCCCAGTGCCCAGCGACACCTGCCCGCAATAGCCCACGAGAATGTTGAGCCCGATTGCCGCGATCGCATAGATCAGGAAGGGCAGGAAGACGGCGTTGAGCCAGTAGTCGTTGATGAAGAACGGCACCACCGCGAAGGCCGCGATGAGCACGGCGTAATAGCGGTAGCGGTCGAACTTGATCGGAAAGGTCTGCCCGTCTTCCACGTAAGACGATTTGAAATCACCCGCTTCACGGTAGAACATGGCTCAAACCTCTCCGGTCTCTTCTTCGCGCTGGTAGGCGCGGTTTGGTTTGCGGGCATAGCCCGTCTGTTCCGAATGGCGCACCAGCCAGAAGAAGGCGAGCATCCCCACGCCTCCGCCCAGCGCCGCCAGCACGGCCGCGATGGTCATCTGGCCCGGCGCGTCGCCGCCCGCGCTCAGCGCGAGGTAGCCGAAGGCCCAGAACCCAGACCATGCGATGACATTGGCGATGGCGATCACTTGTCTCATGGCCCCGTCATACCCTCTCGATGATCTTCTCGCCGAAGAGCCCCTGCGGCCGGAAGACGAGGAAGATCAGCGCCAGCACATAGGCAAACCAGATCTCCGTCGCGCCGCCGAGATAGGGCGCGCCGATGGCGAACTCGAAGATCTTCTCGCCCACGCCGATCAGCAGCCCGCCCACGATCGCGCCGGGGATCGAGGTGAACCCGCCCAGCATCAGCACCGGCAGCGCCTTGAGCGCGATCAGCGACAGTGAGAACTGCACGCCCGATTTGGTGCCCCACATGATGCCCGCCACCAGCGCCACGAAGCCCGCGAGCGACCACACCATCACCCAGATGAAGCTGAGCGAGATGCCCACCGAGAGCGCCGCCTGGTGGTCGTCGGCCACCGCGCGCATCGCCCGGCCCTGCTTGGTATATTGCGCGAAGATCACCAGCGCGATCACCAGCGCCGCCGCCACGCCCGTGGCCACGAGGTCGAGATTGTCGATGAAGAAGCCGTAATCAAAGATGCCGTAGGTGATCTCGTCGATCACGAGGTTGATGCCCTGCGGCAGCCCCACGTCGAGCTTCTTGATGTCGGCGCCCCACATGATGTCGCCGAAACCCTCGAGAAAATAGGCCAGCCCGATCGTCGCCATGAAGAGGATGATCGGCTCCTGGTTCACCAGGTGCCGGAAGATGAATCGGTTCACCACCCAGGCGAGCGCCACCATCACCACCATCGTCAGCAGGATGGCCGCGAGCGCCGGCACATGCCACCCGAAATGGTGCACCTCGGTGCCGAAGATCGCGTTGATCAGGTGGGCGAAGGGCACCTGCCCCTCCATGATGCCCACCAGCGTGAGCGCCGCGAAGAGCGCCATCACGCCCTGCGCGTAGTTGAAGATGCCCGAAGCCTTGAAGATCAGCACGAAGCCCAGCGCCACGAGCGCGTAGAGCACGCCGGCCATCAGGCCGTTCAGGAACACTTCCATTCCCCAGATCAGCTGGTCAGGCATGTTGCGTCTCCTTCGTGGAAATTGTCTCGCCCCGCGCTTCGGCACCGCACCGACGCGATACCGACAGAATACCGACGTGATACCGACGTTGATTTTCAGTCATGGGCCACCCCCAGGTAAGCGTCGATGACCTCCTGGTTGTTGCGCACCTCCGAGGGTGTGCCATCGCCGATCTTCTTGCCGTAATCCATCACCACGACCCGGTCCGAGAGGTCCATCACCACGCCCATGTCATGCTCGATCAGCACGATGGTGGTGCCGAATTCGTCATTCACATCAAGGACAAAGCGGCTCATGTCCTCTTTCTCCTCCACGTTCATGCCGGCCATCGGCTCGTCAAGCAGCAGGATGGAAGGCTCGGCCGCCAGCGCGCGCGCCAGTTCCACCCGCTTCTTCAACCCGTAGGGCAGCCGCCCCACCGGCGTCTTGCGGATATGCTGGATCTCCAGAAAGTCGATGATTTTCTCAACGATTTCACGGTTTTGCGTCTCTTCCCGCTCGGCCTTGCCCTTCCAGATCGCCTGCGCGAACAGGCCCGCATTCATCTGCCGGATACGCCCCGTCATCACGTTGTCGAGCACCGTCATCCCCTCGAAAAGCGCGATGTTCTGAAAGGTCCGGGCAATCCCCTGCCGCGCCACCTGGTAGGGCTTCATCTGCGGCCGCTTCTTGCCCTTGTACCAAACCTCGCCCTCCTGCGGGTTGTAGAACCCACTGATAACATTGAGCATAGAGGATTTGCCCGCACCGTTCGGCCCGATGATCGCCCGGATCTCGCCCTCGCGAATATCGAAGGAAATATCCTTGATCGCCACCACGCCGCCGAAGCGCAGGGTGATGTTCTTCATCTCCATCACCACCCCGCCGATCTTGCGGCCGTCCTCGGTGATATATCCTTCCTGAGCGTCAAGCATTTGACAGTCCTTCATTTTTCTGCGCCGCACTGCGGAAGGGCCGGCGGGGCGATGGCGCAGCCGAGCGCCGCGTGCCCGTCATTCCGCCGCCACCTTCTCGGGCGCATCCACCGGCACCACCTCGGCGTTGATGATCTTCAGCGTCGCGCTGATATAGCCCTTGCGGCCATCCTCGTAGGTCACTTCCGTGCGGGTGCTCACCTCGCTGGAGCCATCGTAGAGCGCCGTCAGCAGGTCTTCGAACTTCTCCCCGATAACCCCGCGCCGCACCTTCCGCGTGCGGGTCATCTCGCCATCGTCGGCATCGAGTTCCTTGTGCAACACGAGAAAGCGATGCACCTGGCAATGCGCCAGCATCGGGTCCTCCGCGAGGCTGCGGTTCACCTGCTCCACATGCTCGCGGATCGTCTCCAGCACGCGCGGATGGCCCGCCAGTTCCTGGTAGGAGGCATAGCCGATATTGTTGCGCTCGGCCCAGTTGCCCACGGCGTTGAGGTCGATGTTGATGAAAGCCGCGCACTGCTCCCGCCCGTTGCCGAAGACCACCGCCTCGAGGATGTTGGGGAAGAATTTCAGCTTGTTTTCCACGTATTTGGGCGCAAACATCCGGCCATCGGCCATCTTGCCCACATCCTTGGCGCGGTCGATGATCCGCAGGTGCCCGGTGCCTTCCTCGAAGAAGCCGGCATCGCCCGTGGCAACCCAGCCCTCGGCATCCTTGGTCGAAGCCGTGCTGTCGGGGTTCTTGTAATACTCCTCGAACACGCCCGGGCTGCGGTAGAACACCTCGCCCGACTCCGAGATGCGGATTTCCACCCCCGGAGCGGGCACGCCCACGGTATCCGAACGCACCTCGCCATCGGGCTGCACCGTGATGAAGACGGAAGCCTCCGTCTGCCCGTAGAGCTGCTTCAGGTTGATCCCCAGCGAGCGGTAGAAATCGAAGATCTCCGGGCCAATCGCCTCGCCCGCCGTGTAGCCCACGCGCACGCGGCCAAAGCCCATCGTGTCCTTCAGCGGGCCGTAGATGAGGATGCCGCCCAACCAGTATTTGAAGCGATCCCAGCCACTTACGGATTTCCCGTCAAGAATGGCAGGGCCCACCTTGCGGGCATGGGCCATGAAGACATCGAACAGCCATTTCTTGAGCCGGCCCGCATCTTCCATGCGGATCATCACCGAGGTGAGGTTCGTCTCGAAAACCCGCGGCGGCGCAAAATAATAGGTCGGCCCGATCTCGCGCAGGTCGGTCTGCATCGTGTCTTCGCTCTCGGGGCAGTTCACGCAGAACCCGCACCAGTAGGCCTGACCCACCGAGAAGATGAAATCGCCCACCCACGCCATCGGCAGATAGGCGAGAATCTCGTCATCCTTCCGCAGCTTGTCGAACTCGGAGGAGGATTTTGACGCCTCTATGATGTTGCGGTTCGAAAGCACCACGCCCTTGGGCTTGCCGGTCGTGCCGGAGGTGTAGAGCATCACGCAGGTTGAATTGTAGTCGAGCTTCTCGCGGCGCGCCTTGAGGTCTTCGATAAATTCCTCGCGCGCCGCGCGGCCCTGTTCCTGAACGTGGGAAAACTGGTGGAGCTTGTGGTGATCGTATTTCCTCATCCCGCGCGGATCGAGGTAGATCATGTGCTCGAACTGGTGGAGCTTGTCCTGGATGTCGATGATCTTGTCGACCTGCTCCTGATCCTGCACCACCGCGAAGCGCGCGCCGCAATGCTCGAGCACGTAGGCCATCTCGTCGGCGGCGCTGTCCTGGTAGACAGGCACCGGGATCGCGCCAACCATTTGGGCGGCCACCATCGCCCAGTAGAAATAGGGCCGGTTGCGCCCGGCGATCGCGATGAAATCGCCTTCGTTCACCCCGAGGTTCAGCAGGCCAAGAGCCAGCGCCTCGATTTCCCTTTCGGTCTCGGCCCAGGTCCAGCTTTGCCAGATGCCGAATTCCTTTTCCCGGTAGGCCGGTTTGTCCGCGAATTTGCTTGCGTTGCGTTGCAACAGCGCCGGAATGGACTGCAGCCCACCCGTCGCTTCAGACGACGTAACCAAGTTTTTTCCTCCCTTTACCCACGTTGCCGCGGGCCGATCGCTCTCCTCCGAGCGATTCTTATGCCCCATTAAGGTGCGATGGGCAGGGTTGCCGTCAACTTTTTCCTGATGATTTCCCGAATCTTACGAATTGTAACAACGCGGCATTTCTCTTCCCCCCATCCCGGCCCGGTGCTAGCCATGAACCGGGGACGAGACGCATGAGCCGCACGAGACAGAACACCGCCGCCATGACGATGGCGGGCCTCAACCTGATCCAGCAGGCGCTGACGATTTATGACAGCGACCTGCGGCTGGCGCTCTGCAACCAACGTTTTCAGGCCATGTTCGACCTGCCCGATCACCTCTGCACGCCCGGCGCGAGCTTCGAGGAAACCATCCGCCATCTCGTGGCGCGTGGCGAATACGGGCCGGTGGAGGATATCGAGGAGGCGGTGCGCACGCGCGTCGAGATCGCCCGAGCCTTCAAGCCGCATTACATGGAGCGCCCCCGGGCCAATGGCCGCACTATCTCGGTAGAGGGCTCGCCCCTGCCCGAGGGCGGCTGGGTGACGGTTTATACCGATATTACCCCGGTGAAGCAGCAGGAGGCGCTGCTCAGGGCACGCTCCGAAGAGCTGTCCGACAGGCTGCTCACCTATTCCGAGGAGCTTGCCGCCGCCAACCGGCAGCTGCAATCCACCATCACCGCGCTCGAAGAGGCGCAGCGCCAACTCACCGCTTCGGAGGCGCGCACCCGGCTCACAACCGAGATGGTGCCCGCCCATATCGCCCATGTGGGCCCCGACCGGCGCTACACCTATTCCAACCGGCGGCTCAGCTCCATTCTGCCCGGCTCGAAATCCGAGATCATCGGCCTGCCGATCGAAGAGGCCCTGGGCCACGCCGCCTACCGCGCCATCGGCGAGCGGCTCGAGGCGGCCTTCGGCGGAGAGCCTTCGGTGTTCGAGTTCACCCATGAGCCGAGCTCGCGGCGCATCCGCGTGGCCTTCACGCCAGAGGAGGCGGAAGGCGGCGTCTATATCCTGTCGATGGACGTGACCGAAGAGGCGCAAACACGTGCCGCGCTGCAACAGACCCGCCGCCGCGAAATCGCCGCGCAGCTCACCAGCGGCATGGCGCATGATTTCTCCAACCTGCTCACCATCATTCTCGGCGCGCAATCGAAGCTGCAGCGGACGGACCTGCCGCTCGAAACGGATAGCCTGATCGCCGCCACCGTCTCGGCCGCGCGGCGTGGCGGCCGGCTTCTCAACCGCATCGCCGACATGACCGGGCGGCGCGAGCACAGCGCACAGGCCACCAATCTCTCTGCCTTTCTCGACGATCTGAAGACGCTGGCGCTTTCGGCCCTGCCGGAGCATGTCGACCTGAAAATCACCAACCTATGCGATGCGCCGGCCTACCAGATCGACACCGGGATGCTGCAGGATTCACTGCTCAACCTCATCCTCAACGCGCGTGATGCCTGCGGCGGGCAGGGCGAGATCGGGCTTTCCGCCCGCAGCGTGCGCGACACCTGGCTCGAGTTCACCGTGGAGGATACCGGCCCGGGCTTTTCCGATCAGGCGCTCGACCACGCGCTCGAGCCCTTCTTCACCACCAAAGGCGGCGAGGGCTCGGGGCTCGGGCTTTCGATGGTTTACGACATGACAAAACTGGCCGGGGGCCGTGTGCGGCTCTCCAATACCGAGCGCGGTGCAAGGGTGGCGCTGCGCCTGCCGCTCCGCGTGGCCCGAACCGCCGCCGAGCCCGGCCTCGTGCTGCTGGTGGAAGACAGCCCCGATCTGCGCGACACGATCCGCGACATGCTGCGCGCGGCGGGCCACATGGTGATCGAGGCGTCGAGCGTGCCCGAGGCGTTGACCCTGCTCAACCAGTTGCCGGAAATCTCCGCCGTGCTCTCCGACATATCACTCGAAGGCAGCGAGACCGGGCTCGACCTCGTCGATGCCTTGCCCGAGGGCCGCTGCCCGGCCTACCTGATGACATCGCGCCCGCCCGACGACCCGCTCTTCAAGGCAGCCTGCGCCCGCGCGCCCGTGTTGCGCAAGCCCTTCGGATCGGCGGAACTGGCGGCAGTGCTTTCGGCCGGAGGTGCCCCATGACCGCGCCGCTTGTCACAATTCTCGACGACGAAGCCGCGATCCGCTCGATTCTCTCGGAAGCGCTGGAGGAGGCGGGCTTCCGAACCATGTCCTTCGCCCGCGCTACGGAGTTCGAGGCGGCCATCCGCTCCACCAAGCCCGATGTCTGCCTCGTCGATCTCTCCCTGCCAGATCGCGACGGCTTGACGCTGGTGCACCGGCTCGCACTCGAACAGGGCGCCACGGTCATCATCATCTCCGGCCGCGCCCAGGTGCAGGACAAGATCACCGGTCTCGAGCTCGGCGCGGATGACTACATCATCAAGCCCTTCGATCCGGCCGAGGTGGTGGCCCGCATCCGTGCGCGCCTCAGACGCGACGCGGCAGCCCCCGAAGCGGGCGACACGGCGCGCTTCAATGGCTGGACGGCGCATTTCAGCCGCTATGCGCTGGAAGACGAGACCGGGCAGGAAACGCCCTTCAGCCACGCGGAGGGCGAGGTGCTGCGGCTCTTCCTCGAGCGCCCCAAGCGGCTGATCTCGCGGCAGACGATGCAGGAGGCGCTCGGCGGCACCTCGGGCGACAGTTTCGACCGCGCAATGGATGTACGCATCTCCCGGCTGCGCACGAAGCTTCGGGAAGACCCGAAGAACCCGAGGTTGATCAAGACGATCTACGGCGCGGGCTACATCTTTCTGGGCGACGTGACATGGTCTTGAGGCAGATGGTCGGAATCAAAGGGAGATAGGGCGGAAGCTGATCCGCTTCGCCGTTGGGGCAGGCCGCAGCCGGCGCGTCAAATCAGATCAAGAGAGTTTGGCGCCGTGCGGTTTCAAGCCATTTCTTTGGCGGCGAGCGGCGACAGGCAGAAGACGCCGATTTTCGTTTCCGCCGATTTGAGCCTCGCCAGCCCGAGCCGGGTTTCCAGGGTAAGTTCAATGGCCCCCATCATGCAGACATCCGCGCAGAGCCCGCACTTGGCGCAACTGTCGAGCGAGGTCATCACCGGCAACGAATGGGCATCGAGCGAAATGATCTCCTGCGGACAGACCGCCGCGCAATCGCCGCAGCCTGTGCACTTGTCTTCCAGCGCGGGTTCCTTGAGCGCACCGGGAGGCCGGATGCCGGGCAGACCGCCTCGTTTTCCTGAATAGAAGTTTCCCCTGATATCTTGCGGCATGGGACCCCTCCCCCTGCTGGCTCGTCGGCGAATAGGGATTCTCGCGAACGAACTTCGTATCGAAAAGTGTATCGGGCCTTCGAGAACTGTCAACAGAAATTGACATTAGAATGACTCGAAAGGTTGACAATGACTTGGGTCAAACGGACCTTCCGAAAAAACTTGATTGAATTCGGAAACACGGATTTTGCGTTTGAAATCAAGCAAAAACGCGGCCTCCTATATATCGGAGGCCGCGTGGTGCGATCATCTTCTCGTGCTGGAAGGCTCCGGTCGGGGCCCCGGCTGGCCCTACTCCGCCGCGACCTGCCCACCCTCGACAGCCTCGACTCGCACCGCCGAAAACTTGAACTCGGGGATCTTGCCGTAAGGGTCGAGCGCCGGGTTGGTGAGGATGTTGGCCGCCGCCTCCACATAGGCGAAGGGCAGGAACACCATGTCGGGCGCAACCGCGCGGTCGGCCCGCGCCATCGTCTCGATCGAGCCTCGCTTGGTGGTGAGCCGCACGCGCCCGCCGGGCTCCACACCGAGCTTGCGCAGGGTGGAGGGGTGCATCGAGCAGTTGGCCTCGGGCTCCACGGCATCGAGCACCGACGAGCGGCGAGTCATCGAGCCGGTATGCCAGTGCTCGAGCTGCCGCCCGGTGGTCAGGATCATCGGATACTCTTCATCCGGCACGTCGTCGGGCGGAATGACGCTGGCGGGCGTGAAGCGCGCGCGCCCCTCGGGCCGCGGGAAGCCATCGCCGAACACAATGGCCTGCCCCGGGTCTTCGGGGCTGAGCGAGGGATAGGTTACCGCGTTCTCGCGCTCGAGCCGCTCCCAAGTGATATTGCTCAGCGATTTCATGTTGAGCTTCATCTCGGCGAACACATCCGCCGGGCTCTCGTAGCGCCAGTCGAGCCCCATGCGCTGCGCAAGCTCGGTGGTGATCAACCAATCCTCGCGCGCCTCGCCGGGAGGCGCCATCGCCGGGCGGCCCATCTGCACCTGCCGGTTGGTGTTCGTCACCGTGCCGCTCTTCTCGGCGAAGGCGGAGGCCGGCAGGATCACATCGGCATAGTTGGCGGTTTCCGTGAGGAAGATATCCTGAACCACCAGATGCTCGAGCTTGGCGAGCGCGTCGCGGGCATGCTCCACATCCGGGTCCGACATGGCGGGGTTCTCGCCGAGGATATACATCCCCTTGATCTTGTCCTCGTGCACCGCATCCATGATCTCTGTAACCGTCAGGCCCTTCTCGGAAGAGAAATCGCCCGAGTTCCACACCTCGGTGAAGGCCTTTCGCACACCGTCATCCGTAACAGTCTGGTAATCCGGCAGGAACATCGGCACGAGCCCGGCATCGGAGGCGCCCTGCACATTGTTCTGGCCGCGCAGCGGGTGCAGCCCGGTACCGGGGCGGCCCACATGGCCGCACATCAGCGCAAGCGAGATCAGGCAGCGCGAGTTGTCGGTGCCGTGAATGTGCTGGCTCACACCCATGCCCCAGAAGATCATGCCGCGCTTGGCGGTGGCGAAATCGCGCGCCACCGCGCGCAGCGTCTCGGCGGGGATGCCGCAGATCGCCTCCATCTTCTCCGGCGGAAATTGCGCCAGATGCTCCTTTTCGGCCGCCCAGTTCTCGGTGAAGGCCTCGATATATTGCTGGTCGTAAAGCCCTTCTTCCACGATCACATGCATGATCGCGTTGAGCATCGACACATCGGCGCCGGGCTTGAACTGCAGCAT
Source organism: Roseovarius sp. (assembly GCA_040222155.1). Classification (GTDB taxonomy): domain Bacteria; phylum Pseudomonadota; class Alphaproteobacteria; order Rhodobacterales; family Rhodobacteraceae; genus Roseovarius. The sequence goes on along the minus strand of JAVKDQ010000053.1, from coordinate 29,269 downwards.
GTGGGTGGCGAAGCGGCGCAGGCCCACGCCGCGGGGGTCCATCACGATGAGCTTGCCGCCGCGCTTGGTGAACTGCTTGAAATAGGTGGCAGCCACCGGATGATTCTCTACCGGGTTCGCCCCGATGATGATCGCCACATCGGCATTCTGGATCTCGTTGAAGGTGGCCGTCACCGCGCCCGAGCCCACGTTCTCGATGAGCGCCGCCACCGAAGAGGCGTGGCAGAGTCGCGTGCAGTGGTCCACGTTGTTGTGGCCGAAGCCCTGGCGGATGAACTTCTGGAAGAGATAGGCCTCTTCATTGGTGCACTTGGCCGAGCCGAAACCGGCCACGCTCTTGCCGCCATGCGCATCCTTAAGCCGCTGCAGGCCACCGGCGGCAAACGCCATTGCCTCGTCCCAGCTCGTCTCGCGGAAGAACTCGCGCCAGTTGGAAGGATCCACGTTCAGCCCTTTCTCGGGCGCGTCCTCGCGGCGGATGAGCGGCTTGGTAAGCCGGTGCTCGTGGTGGATGTAGTCGAAGCCAAAGCGGCCCTTCACGCAAAGCCGCCCTTCGTTGGCAGGGCCGTTGATGCCGTCGACATATTTCACCCGGCCATCCTTGACCTTCAGGCTCACCTGGCAGCCCACACCGCAGAACGGGCAGACGCTTTGCACCTCGCTGTCGTAGTCGGCGCTGTCGCCCATCTGCGCGTCGTCCAGCACGGTGGCGGGCATGAGCGCGCCAGTGGGGCAGGCCTGCACGCATTCCCCGCAGGCCACGCAGGTGCTCTCGCCCATCGGGTCGTCAAAATCAAAAACCGGGTAGGCGTCGTGGCCGCGACCTGCCATGCCGATCACGTCGTTCACCTGCACCTCGCGGCAGGCGCGCACGCAGAGCCCGCACTGGATGCAGGCATCGAGATTGACGCGCATCGCCACATGGCTGTCATCGAGGAGCGGAATGCGCTCCTTCTCGAGCTTCGGTAGGCGGCTCTCGGAGACACCGTTCATCTCGGCCATGTCCCAGAGATGGCTCGAGCGGTCATGCGACACGTCGCGCTCTGGCTGGTCGGCCAGCAGCATTTCCACCACCATCTTTCGGGCGGTCTCGGCACGGGCGGAGTTGGTGGTCACCACCATGCCTTCTTTCGCCTCGCGGATACAGGAGGCGACGAGCGTGCGCTCGCCCTCCACCTCGACCATGCAGGCGCGGCAGTTGCCATCCGGGCGGTAGCCCGGCGCAGGCTTGTGGCAGAGATGCGGGATCACGAGGCCACGGCCATGCGCCACCTCCCAGATCGTCTGGCCGGCCTCGGCCTCGACTTCCTTGCCATCGAGCGTGAATCGGATCGTGTCGGACATGCGCGCGCCTCCTTTGCCGCAAGTGTTACATCATGCGCACGTTTTTTCGAGTCCGCCATTCCCGACACCTCGCCGAGATTTTGCGCCATCTCGGTCGCGTGTGTTTCCCATCGTGACCTCATCTGGCGCCGTGCCCGGTGGAAATGTCTTGCCGTGAGTATTTTGAGAAAGATGAAACAGGGGCGCACCCTTGCTTTCATCTTTCCAGAAATACTCACTGAACGCGCTTTGCGTTTTGCAATCCGTGCGCAATTTCATCACCGACAGCGCTTTCCCCCAACCCGTGGCAAGGGTAATCTCGGGGTTCAACCTTCCGGAGAGGCAATGTGACGGAAATCATCCTTGTGCGGCACGGTCAGGCCAACAGCCATGCAACCGACGAGGCGAGCTATGACAGGCTCTCCGATCTCGGGCGCGCACAAGCCGAGTGGCTCGGCGCGCATCTGCGCGAGACGAATCCGCATTTCGACCGCGTTTTCACCGGAACGCTGGCGCGACAGATAGATACCGCGTCCGCGATGGGTTACGCCGAGGCCAGCCGCGATGCGCGGCTCGATGAGTTAAGCTATTTCACCCTCGCCACCGCGCTCGAGGCGCAGCATGGCATCCCTGCGCCGCGCGACCCCACAGAATTCGCACGACACCTGCCACAGGTCATCGATTTCTGGTCGCGCGACGAGATCGAGGAGGCGCCGGAGCGTTTCGGAGATTTCGCCACACGTGTCACCGGCCTGATCGACGATCTTTGCCACGCGCCCGGGCGCACGTTGATCGTGACCTCGGGCGGCGTGATCGGCATGGTGATGCGCCACGCGCTCGGGCTCCAGAACGGCGGCATGGCGAAGGTGATGCTGCAGGTCATGAACAGTTCGATGCACCGGCTGAACTACACCCATGACATGCTGATGGTGGGCGGATTCAACGCCACGCCGCATCTCGACATGCCAAGCCGGGCCCATGCCCGCACCTACGTATGAGGACAAGAGGATGACACATCTCTGGGTTCGCGCCGAGAGCCGCGCCAACGAGGAACGTGTGGGGCTGACGCCGGGCGGCGCGGCGGAGCTTCTCGCCGCAGGCATCCGGGTGACGGTAGAGGAAAGCCCCACGCGCATCCTGCCCATCGGCGATTACGCTACGGCGGGCTGCGACGTGGCGCCCGAGGGCAGCTGGCCCGAAGCGCCGGGCGAGGCCATCGTCTTCGGCCTGAAGGAACTACCCGACGACGGCAGCCCGCTCCGCCACCGGCACATCATGTTCGGCCATGCCTTCAAGGGCCAGCACGCGGGCCAGCGGCTCTTGCGGCGGTTCAAGGCGGGCGGCGGCACACTCTATGATCTCGAATACCTGGTCGACGAGACGGGCCGGCGCGTGGCGGCTTTCGGCTACTGGGCGGGCTATGCCGGCGCGGCAGTTTCGCTCAAGGCGTGGGCGGCGCAGCGGCTGGGCGCGATCTGCCCGCCGGTCTCGACATGGCGCAACAAGGAGGCGCTGCTCTCGGAGATCGCGGAGGATCTGGCGCGGCAGGGCGCCGATCGGCCCACCGCCATCGTGATCGGCGCGCTCGGACGCGTGGGCACCGGCGCGGCAGATCTCTGCGAGGCAATGGGTGTTACGCCCACCCGCTGGGACATGGAAGAGACGTCGCATGGTGGACCCTTTCCGGAAATCCTCTCGCATGACATCTTCTTCAACTGCATTCTGGCGCGTCCCGGCACGCCCGTTTTCGTGCCGCAAGGCGCGCTTGCCCAGACCCGCCAGCTTTCGGTGGTGGGCGACATCGCCTGCGACCCGGACAGCGACTACAACCCGATCCCGGTCTATTCCGAGGCCACCACATGGGCCGCGCCGGTGATCCGCGCGCACGATACCCCGCCGCTCGACATCATGGCGATCGACAATCTGCCGTCGCTGCTACCGCTCGAGTCGTCGCAGGACTTCGCGGCGCAACTCTTGCCCTCGCTGAAAAGCTTGGACAAGCTGGAAGCAAGTGTGTGGGGGCGAGCGGCAGATACGTTCCGAACCCATCTCGCGGTGGTTTGAAGGGGGAAGAAGATATGACGATACATTGGTGCGGCACGGGCCTTTCGGCCATCCCCGGCCTGCGGCGGCTCATCGAGAACGGGCGGAGCGTGAAGGTCTGGAACCGGACGGAGGCCAAGGCGCGAGAGGCCGTGGGCGACCTGACCGACAGTATCGCCGCCTTCGATTTCGACGCGGTGTCCGCCGAGACGGAGGAAGGCGATCTGGTGGTGTCGATGCTGCCGGGAGACTGGCACGTGCCGCTGGCAGACATGTGCATCAACAAGGGCGCGCATTTCGTCTCGTCTTCCTACATCGCGCCGGAGATGCGTGAGTTGCATGCGCGGGCGCTCCTGCGCGGCGTGGCCTGCGTGAACGAGGTGGGTCTCGACCCGGGCATAGATCACCTGATGGCGCATCACCTTGTGGCCGATTACCGGGGCTCCGATGCCTTCGACCCCGAGAACGACCTCTCCTTCATCTCCTATTGCGGCGGCATTCCGAAATATCCCAACCCGTTCCGGTACAAGTTCAGCTGGTCGCCGCTGGGCGTGCTGAAGGCGCTGCGCTCGCCATCACGCTCGATCCGCGATTTCGCGGAGCTTAACGTTTCCCGCCCATGGAATGCGATCTCGAGTTACACCGCACCGCTGCCCGACCCGGAAACCTTCGAGGTCTACCCCAACCGCGACAGCCTGCCTTTCATGGAAGATTACAATTTCGACCCTTCCTGGAGGGTAAAGGAGTTCGTGCGAGGCACTCTCAGGCTCAACGGCTGGGCAGAGGCCTGGAAGGATGTCTTCACCGAGATCGAATCGCTGCAGGGGCCGGCGGGCGAGGCGCGGCTCAAGGAAATGTCGGATCAGTTCTGGAAGGAAAACGCCTATGAGAGCGGCGAGCCCGATCGCGTGGTGCTTTGTGTATCGCTCAAGGCGGAACGTGCGGGGATGCCCGTCTGGCACAAGACCTACATGATGGATGCCTGGGGCGATGCGCGCGGCACGGCCATGGCTCGGCTCGTCTCGATCCCGGTCGCGCTCGCCGTCGAGGCAGTGCTTGCAGGCGACATACCGGCCGGGGTGAGCCCCGCGCCGCATGACCAGAGGCTGGTGCGGCGGTTCCTGGACGAGGTCGACCGGCTCGCGCAGCATCTGCAGGTGGTCGACCACGTTTGAGGTTTGCGTGCCGTGTGTTGGGAGCGGAATGACACCGGGCGGAAACGGCCTGAAGTGGACACTGGGGCCAAGCGCCGGGCGCGGAATAAAGGGGCGCGGCTCATTTCTAGAACCCCAATGTCCGCTCAAGGCCGTTTCACCCCGTTCGCGTCTTCCCCTACCCCCCGCGCACGAGGTCGTCTTCTTCGTCGACAACCGAAATGCCGAGTGCGTCTAGCCCGTTTTCGAGGTGGTCGGAGAGGTGCGGGGTGCCGAGCAGGTAATCGGCGGTAGGGGTGGTGGCCTCGGCCAACGCGGTTGCCTGCGCCTCATCTAGCTCATCGGGGTCGAAGCTGCCCCGGCCGATCCACATCACGGCCACGAGGCTCGCCTGTTCTTCTTCCGTCAGCCGTTCGATGAAACCCCTCAGCTCACCCTCGGCGCGGCCCAGCTCGCGGGCCATCAGGATAACCTGGGCAATCTTGTAGGTGCCGATATCCAGCATGGTCTTTCCTTTCGTTCGCGCATTCTGCCAAGCAGGATGCGGCGACACGGAAGACGCTGCCTTGATCTCACGCAAAGAGGCGGTAATAGAGCCAATCCGGCAAGAAACGCGAGCCGCGGAACACCCAGGAGAAGATGCGCGGGAAATGCCGCTGGAAAGCGCTTTCATCCATCATCAGGCGCATCATCTCTTCCGCGGCCTCCTCCGGTGTCATCAGGAAGGGCATGTGAAACTCGTTCTTGTCGGTGAGCCGCGTCTTGATGAAGCCGGGATTGGCCAGCTGCACCCGCACACCCGTGCGCCACAGATCCGCCCGCAGCGTTTCGGCGAGCGACATCAGCCCGGCCTTCGACGCCCCGTAGCCCACCGCCCCCGGCAAGCCGCGGAAACCCGAGAGCGAGCCGGTGATCACGATATGGCCCGCGTCGCGTGCCACCATCTGCGGCACGACCCGGCCCAGCACGCGGAACGCACCGGTGAAATTCACGTCGGCCATGGCGATGCCGTGCTCGAGGTTCCACTCGCCTGCCGTCATCGGCCAGTACACCCCGGCGAGAAACACCAGCCCGTCCACCTCGCCCGTGGCTTCCACCGCCTGCGCAACGCTGGCGTCGTCGGTTACGTCCATCGGCACCACGCGCGCGCGGCCCGGCAGCTTGCCCGCCACCTCGTTGAGCCTGTCTTCGTTGCGCGCGGAGAGCACCAGCTTGGCGCCCTGTGCGCTCATCTTGAGTGCCAGCGCCTCGCCCAGCCCTTCGCTTGCGCCCACGAGCCAGTAGGTTTTGCCCGAAAGGCCCGTCAAACCGTATCGACCCGGCGCATGGTGGCCACCAGCTCTGCAACCTTGATGCCCCATTTGCGGAACTGGCTGCGGTTCACGATCACGCCATTGGGGGCGAGATACATCCAGTCGGTCACGCCAAGCACATGCCCCCCGGCCTCCTTGGGCAGGCGGATGCGGTAGTTGAGCTGTACGGTCGAGCCCATCTGCATGCCATGACCGGTGCCCACGAGATCGTCGGCCTCGGCCTTGATCCGGCCGTCATTGCCCAGCTCCAGTTGCCATTCCCGGTCTTGCCTGTTGCCGCTGTCGTAAAGGAAATGCTCTGCCATCACGCCTCTGTTGCCATCCCAGGACGCCTCGAAATCGCCCACGAAACGCGAGGAAACGCGGCCCATCGGACCATAGATCACGCCTTCGCACTTGATCGGGCCGTTGAGATGCGTGCGCAGGTCGAACCTGGGCTCAAGGCTCGCATAATGCTCAGGCCGCTGCGAACCGAAGCCGGCGAAGCGGCTCCACATCAACAGACCTGCGAGCGTCACCACGACGCCCAGAAAGAACCACGTCAAAGAAGTCATGCGCGTTGTCTCCTTTCTCCGAAGTCGGTTGTGGCCAGCAATCCGATGGCCAACAGTTTGAGCGCGCATGGCAGCGCACCGTAAAGCAGGCTGAGAAGCCAGAGCGCCGAAGCACCGTTCTCACCGCCTGCGCGGAATCCGCCGGCTTCCAGAAGGGGCAGCAGCGTGACAGCCGCCAGAGCCAGCGTGAATTTCGAAACGAAGGACCAGAGACCGAAGGCTTCCGACGCGCCGGGCGAGACCTCGGCCAAGCGACGGGCGAAAAGCGCTGGTAGCAGCGTCATGTCGGCTCCGAGCGCCGCGCCCGAGGCGAGGCAGATGAGCCCGAAGGCCCATGTGTCGCCGGGCCCGAGCGCCACCGCGCCCGCGAAGGCCGCGATGGCGAGTACCATGCCGATGAGCAATGCCCGGCGCTCGCCCGTGCGCTCGGCGAAACGGCTCCAGAACGGCGCGGCAACCGCGGCGGAGAGGAAGAAGAGCAGGAGGAACGGCCCCTCCCATCCCGGCGCCTGCAAGCGGCTCTCGACGAAGAACAGGAAGAGTGTGGAACTCACCGCCACGGGGGCCGCGTTCAAGAGCGCGACCAGCAGCAGCCGACGCGCGACCGGGTCCGCGAGCACCTCGCCAAAGCCAGTCTCCCCCGTCACCCGGGCGCCGCGCCACTCCTGCCGCATCGCCCAGAGCGCAACCACGGCCAGCACAGCGAAGCCAAGCGCGAACCCGCCGTAGCCGCCGATCAGCACCGGCGCCACCGAAGCCGCGCAGATCCCCAGAAGCGCGCCGGTTTCGCGCCAGCGCGCCAGCATCAGGTGCCCTTGCCCGGCAATGCGTGAGGCGGCCGAGACACCCTCGGAATAAAAGCAGATGGTGAGGTAGCTGAAGGCCGAGAAAACCAGCGTAAGCATCACCGCGAACCACGCGACGGCCGCGAATGGCGGCTCCACCGCGAAGAGGCCGAGCATCGCGCCCGCCATAACCAGCCCTGCGCCCGCCACCGAGGCGCCGCGCCAGTGCTGGATACGGCCCGCGAGACGGCCCAGAAGCGGGTCTTGCACCACGTCGATCAGGCGCAGCGCGAAGAGCACCGTGCCCAGCGTGGCGAGCGACAGCCCGTACTGATCGACGTAGAACTTCGGCGCGTGGATGTAGAGCGGCAGGCCTGCCGAGGCGAGCATCGCGGCGAAGAGCGCATAGGCCGGAAGGCTGGGAGAGCGTGTCATCGGCTCACCTCCTCCACCGGCGGCTCGGGTCGCGCGCGAAACTTGGCACCCTTCCACCAGAGTTTGAGCGCCTGCCAATGGATCAGCGCCAGCACCCGACGCGAGCCCAGCGGGCGGCGCAGGCAGGCGCGCAGGAGGCCCGCATTTGTGAGCGGCCTGCGCTTGCCCACCAGCGTGGCGGTGACACCGCCATTGCCGCCCGTGAAGTCTATCCAGATGCCGATCTTGTCGTCGCCGATGTCGAAACGGAAGGCATAGCGCCCCTCGATCCGCTGGAATGGCGAGACATGGAAGATCTTCTGCGCCTCGAGCCTGTCTTCGCGGGTGATGGGAGCGAGGTCGTCGCGGTGGCAGAGATAGGAATGCCTGTCGCCATAGGTATTGGTGACCTCGGCGATCACCACGCGCAGCGTCCCGGCATCGTCGCGGCAAAGCCAGAAGGCCACGGGGTTGAAAACATGCCCCAGCACGCGCGGCTGCGCCAGAAGCTCCACGCGGGCGGGCGCGGGCAGATCATGGGCGGCCAGCACCTCGCGCACCCATATCGCGCCCCGGCCCTGCCCGGGCGTGCCGCCGTGGTCGCTGTCATGCAGCGAGGCGAGCCCGGCGCGGTTGCGCCCAAAGAGCGCGGGGGCCGCCGGCCGTGCCTCTGCATCGGTCATCACGTAGTCGATCCCGTAGCGGAAGGCGTTCTGCACCGCGCCCTTGCGCCCGTGCCATGTATGGCCGGCGATATGGTCTATCCCACTCATTCCGCCGCCAGAGCCACCGCCCCCCTGTCGAGGATCGCGCGCGCCACGTCGAGGCCGGAGCTCAGCCCGTCTTCGTGGAAGCCATCCTTCATCCATGCGCCGCAAAACCACGTGGCCCGTGTGCCGTTCATCTCGCGCACCAGTTTCTGCGCCTCGAGCGCGGCGGTGTCGTAAACCGGGTGGCGCAGCGTGACCTGGTCATAGATCAGCTCTTCCCTGATCGGGCGCTGCGAATTGAGCGTCACGAACATCGGGTCGTTCTTGGGGATGGGCTGGAGGCAGTTCATCCAATAGGTCACATCGATCTGGCCGTCACGCTTCGCGGGCGCTTCGGAATAGTTCCACGACGACCAGACCTGCTTGCGCGTGGGCATCACCGAGGGGTCGGCATGCAGCACCACGTCGTTGGGCTGGTAGCGGATTGCGGAGAGCGCGCGCCGTTCCGTGTCGCTCGCATCGGCGAGCAAGGCGAGCGTGTCGTCGGAATGGGTGGCGAAGATCACCTCGTCGAAACTCTCCCATTCACCGCCAAGCGGCCTGATCTCCACGGCGGTCTCGATGCGGCGCACCGCCTCCACCGGGTAGCCCGGCCGCAGATCGGCCCCGGCCTGCCGCAACGCGCGCTCGAGCCGCTCGACATAGGCAATAGAGCCGCCATCGACGGTGTACCACTGGTGCTGGTTCGCGTAGGTGAGCAGCCCGTGGTTGTTGAGAAACCGCACCATCGCCTGCGCCGGAAACTCCTCTACCTTGCGCGTGGGCGTCGACCAGATCGCGCCGGTGAGCGGCAGGAGATAATAGTCGCGAAACCATTTGCCGAGCCGAAGGGTTTCGACGAAATCGCCGATCGTGAGGTCGGGATGGTCGCGCACCGTATCGTTGGCGCGCGCATTGAACCGGAAGATGTCGCGCAAGAGGCCCAGAAAGCGGGGGTCAAGCGCGTTGAGCCGCCGGGCGAAGAACGCATCGGCATTCGCCAGCCCATATTCGACGCGACCGTCGCGCGCCGAGACACCGAAGCTCATCTCCGAACTTACCACCGGCACGCCAAGCTCTTCGAAGACCCGGGTGAGATTGGGGTAGTTGGCATAGTTGAACACGATGAACCCGGTATCCACCGGCTGATCACCGCGCTTGCCGGCAACCACCGTGCGCGCGTGGCCTCCCAGCCGAGGCTCGGCCTCGAACACCGTCACGTCATAGCTGGAGGAGAGCGCCTGCGCCGCTCCTAGCCCCGAAATCCCGGCACCTATCACGGCAACCCTACGCCGCGTCAACGCGGCACTTTCAAACGGCATAAGACCCATCACCCTTCATGTTGTTGGAATTGTTACGCGGGGGCGCAGCGTTCGGATGACAATGAAAAAAATTCCCGTGGCGGTGATCCGGTTGCACGCTGTGCCCGTAATTCGAGCATGTATGAAAAGGCCGCACTGCTCGAGCATCCTATGGCCTCGCCCTTGTCGGCGGGCCATGATACGCCGCTCGGGAAGGTTGGTTTGAGTGCGGAAGCCGAGAAAGTGACGGCAGAGAAAGAGAAAGAAGGCGCCCGATGGTCCGAATGCATCATGCGCATTCGAGATCGGCAGGACAGGGAAGCGTTCGCGCTCCTCTTCCGGCATTTTGCGCCGCGCGTGAAGGCATTTCTTATGCGGTCCGGCGCTGACGCGACGCTCGCCGAGGAATGCACGCAAGAGGTGATGGCCACGCTTTGGCAAAAGGCGCATCTCTTCGATCCGGCCCGCGCCAGCGCGGCAACATGGATCTTCACGATCGCGCGGAACCGCAAGATCGATGCGCTGAGACGAACACGGCGGCCCGAACCGGAAGATCTTTCGTGGGGGCCGGAGGCAGAGCCGGACCAGGAAGAGGCGCTGGCCCTGCAACAGGAAAGCGAGAAGCTGGAAGCGGCCATCGGCGCGCTTCCGGACAAACAAAGGGAACTGATCGAAAAGGCCTATTTCGGCGACTTGAGCCACAGCGAAATCGCCGCCGAGACGGGCCTGCCATTGGGGACGATCAAATCTAGGATAAGATTGGCGCTCGATCGACTGCGCCATGCAATGAAGTAGACGACCATGACAACGAATACCGTGAAACACCACCTGACCGACGCTCTTCTGATGGCCTATTCGGCCGGCACGCTGCCCGAAGCCTTCAGCCTCGCCGTAGCCGCGCACGTATCGATGTGCGACGAATGCCGGGCGCGCCTCGGCGCGTTCGACATGGTGGGCGGCGCGCTGGTGGAAACCGGCGAAACCGCTGAGCTGAGCGACGGCAGTTTCGAAGCCACGCTGGCACGGATCGACGGAGCCGGGCATGAGAACCCGGTGAAGCCGTCGCCGAAGGTCGAGGGCGTTCTGCCCGCGCCGGTGCGCGACTATGTGGGCGGCGACCTCGAGGCGGTGCGCTGGCGCTCTGTGGGCATGGGCGTGAAACAGGCCATCCTGCAAACAGACAGTGACGCCACGGCACGGCTGCTCTACATTCCTGCGGGCTGCGCCGTGCCCGATCACGGGCATAACGGCACCGAGCTCACCCTCGTGTTGCAAGGCGCCTTCTCCGACGAGGTCGATCACTTCGGGCCGGGCGATATAGAGGTGGCGAACGAAGACGTGGACCACACCCCCGTGGCCGACCCGGGCGACGATTGCATCTGCCTCGCCGTCACCGATGCGCCGCTCAAATTCCGCTCGCTGATGCCGCGCCTCGCGCAGCCGTTCCTGCGCATTTGAAAAGCGCACCACCCGCCGTTTACCCGTAGCGCGCGACGAAGTTGCGCAGCACCATCTCGGGTGCGAACACATCCGCCGAGCGGCACATGGCGATCAGGTCGTCGGCCGTTTCCGGCGGGAAGTATCCCTTGTTGCGATAGATGCGGATGCGGGTCTCGAACCCGTCCGCATCGGCTTCCGGGTGAAACTGCGTGGCATAGACATTCTCGCCGTACCGCACCATCTGGAAAGGGCAGGCCTCCGAGCGCACCAGATGGATGCAGCCCTCCGGCAGAGCCTGAAGCGCCTCCTTGTGCCCCACGAAGGCATCGAAGGCGGTCGGCACGCCTTCGAGCAGCGCATCCTCCCTGCCCTCCGGCGTGATCTCGCAGGCTGAGGTGCCCACGGGCTCAGAATAGGCGCGCTTGCTCACATCGCCCTCAAGATGCTTTCCAAGAATGCCGATTCCGTAGCAGCAGCCGAGAAACGGAACATCCCTTGCGATGATCTCCGGCATGATCGAGAGCACCGCCGCCTCGATCCGGGCTTCCACCGGGCTCTTCTCTTCCGGCGCATCGCTCACACAGCCCGGGCCACCCCCGACGATCACGCCGGCATGGTCATCGAGCCGCAGATCGGCGGGCAGAGGCTCGAGATCGAGCCGGATACGCCGCGTCTGTCCTTCCTTGAGCCCTCCCTTTCGCAGGATCGCGGCAAACTCGTCATCCGAGGCCTCTGTTTCGGGGCGCAACTGCAGAACGAGAAAGGGTTTGGGCATAACGGCTCGTCTTTCGCGGGGTACCATCTGACTGGCCGGTTTGGGCGCGCCAGTCAAGCCGCCAGCTTGACCCTGCCCGGCAATCGAATACCCTGCGCGCCAGCCCGACCCTCTGCCTCATGGAGCACGCCGCATGGCCCTCGGCCCCTTTTCAGCCTCCTGCGGCACCCTGGCCCCCGCGCTTCGGGGCGCGTGACGCGACAGATACAAGAGCATGGCACCCGCGAAACCCTCTCTCGGCAGTTACTTCGCCCCGCCACGCGCGCGCGGCACAGCGCGGGAGGAGCCGCCACCCCGCCCCGGGGGTGATCTGCTCTGGTGCCATGCAACCCTGCAATCGCATGTGGATGTGGCGCTCACCCTCCGGGAGCGGCTGACCGTACAAAGGCCGAAGCTCAACCTGCTGCTGACCATCCCGGACGGGATGGCCCTGCCCGAGCGGATCGGTAACAGCACGATCTGCACATACCTGCCGGCGGAAAGCACCGGCGCCACCGAGGCCTTCCTCTCGCACTGGGAACCAGACCTCTGCATCTGGACAGCCGGAGACCTGCGGCCGGCCCTGCTCTCCCAGGCCCAGAAGCGGCGTGTGCCGCTCTATCTGGTCGATGCCGACGAGGCCCGGCTCACCCGGCCCGGATGGCGGCTCTTGCCCGATGCGACGAAGCAGACGCTCAAGCGGTTTCAAACCATCTTCGCCCGCAATGCCGGCACCGAGATCTTCCTGCGCCGCCGCTTCGGCCTGCGCGATGCGCATATCGAGGTCACCGGGACGCTCCGGGAGGCCTCGAAACCCCTGCGTTACAATGAGAGCGACCGCGAAGAGCTGACAGGCCTCTTGCGCGGCCGCCCCGTGTGGCTCGCGGCGCATCTGCAGCCCGGCGAGATAGAGACGGTGCTCAAGGCCAACATGGAGGTGATCCGCATGTCGCACCGGGCGCTGCTGATCGTGGCGCCCGCATCGCCTCGGAAGTCTGAGCCTTTTCAGGAGACGCTCACCGCGTTCGGCCTGAGATACATCGCGTGGTCGTCGGGCGCCCTGCCCGACGAGACGACACAGGCCATTCTGGCAGATACGGAAAACGAGCTGGGGTTGTGGTACCGGGTTTCGCCGATCAGCTTCATGGGCGGCTCTCTGGTGCCGGATACGCATGGCTCCGACCCGAACGAGCCCGCGGCGCATGGCTCGGCCATCCTCTACGGGCCCAACATCCGCACCTATCTCGACAGCTATTCGCGCTATGCCGAGGCGGGCGGCGCGCGCATCGTGCGCGATGCAGAGACGCTGGCGGCGGCCGTGCGCCGCCTCATTCCGCCCGATCAATCGGCCAGCATGGCGCACGCTGCATGGGATGTCGTAACCCAGGGCGCCGAGGTGATGGACAGGCTGGTAGACATGGTCGACGCCGTGCTCGACGAACGGAAGCGGCGCTGATGCGCGCGCCGCTCTTCTGGGATGCGCCGCCCGAGCGGCCCGGGCTCTGGCCGCGCCTGCTGTCGCCGCTGGGGGCGCTCTACGGGCGGGCCACCGCGCGGCGGATGGCGCAGGGCACCGGCCATCGGCCGGGCATCCCGGTGATCTGCGTGGGCAACCTCAACGCGGGCGGCACCGGCAAGACCCCCACGGTGATCGCTCTGGTGCAACGGCTGGCAGAGCGCGGGCTGCAACCGGCGGTCATCTCGCGCGGGCATGGCGGCAGGCTCGAAGGGCCGGTGCAGGTAGATCCGAAATCCCATGCGGCCGCCGATGTGGGAGACGAGCCACTCCTCATCGCGGCCTTTTGCACGGTCTGGATCGGCAAGAACCGCGCCGCAGCCGCACGCTCGGCGGAGGCCGGCGGTGCCGATGTGCTGGTGATGGATGACGGGTTTCAGAACCCCGCCGTGGCGAAGGATCTGTCGCTCGTGGTTGTCGATGCCACGCGCGGCTTTGGCAATGGCCGTTGCATACCGGCCGGGCCGCTGCGGGAACCCGTCGATGCGGGGCTGAAACGCGCCAACCTGCTGCTCTCCATCGGCCCGGAGGCGGCGCAAGAGGCCTTCCACCAGAAATGGCAGCGCCACATCGGCGCCCTCCCGCATCTGCGCGCGCAGCTTGCGCCGCTGCAAACCGGCATGGATTGGGCCGATACCCGCGCGCTTGCCTTCGCCGGGATCGGCAACCCGGAGAAGTTCTTCGCCACGCTCCGCGCGCTGGGGGCCGATCTGGCGCGCGCCGAGGCGCTGGAGGATCACCAGCCGCTCACGCCAACGCTCATGGCCCGGCTGGAGGCCGAGGCGAAGCTCCTCGGCGCGCAACTTGTCACCACGGAGAAGGATGCGGTGCGCCTGCCGCGGGATTTCAGGCAGAAGGTGGTGACTCTGCCGGTGCGGCTGGAACTGGAAGACTGGAGCGCGCTCGACGCGATGCTGGCGCGCATCCTGCCGGGCGCGTGAGCCTCTTATGCGCTTCGATGCCGGCCGCTATCCATCCTCGCCCAGTTTCGGCGCAGGCCGGGTCAATGCAAGCTCCGCATCCGAAAACCGGAACGGCCCGCGCACGCCCGGCACACCATCCAGCTCGATCTGCATGCCCCGCGCCTTCACCTGGGGGTCCTCGAATACTTCCGCCATGTCGTTGATCGGCCCGGCGGGAATGCCCTGCGCCTCGCAGGCGGCCAACAGATCGGCCTTGGAAAACCTCTGCGTCCGCTCGGTGAGCGCTGCATTGAGGGCCTCGCGGTTCGTTACCCTGTCACTGTTCTTGAGGAACTCGGGCGCCTGCGCCAGCTCCTTGCAGCCCAGCACTTCGCAAAGGCGGTGATATTGCGGGTCGTTGCCGGTGGCGATGATGATATGCCCGTCGGCACAATCGAACACCTGGTAGGGCGCAAGATTGGGGTGGTAGTTGCCTGTGCGCCCCGGTGGCGTGCCGGTGCTGAGGTAGTTGAGCGCCTGGTTGGCCGTGGCGGACACCGCGCAATCGAGCAACGCCATGTCGATATGCTGGCCCCGCCCTGTCTGCCCGCGCTGATGCAGCGCTGCGAGAATGCCCGCCACCGAGTAGAGCCCGGTGAAAAGGTCTGTCACCGCGACGCCCGCGCGCTGCGGTTGCCCTGCCGGCTCGCCGGTGATCGACATCAGCCCCGACATGCCTTGTATGATATAATCGTAACCCGCACGATGGGCATAGGGCCCATCCTGCCCGAAGCCAGTGATCGAGCAGTAGATGAGCCGCGGGTTGACCTGCGAAAGGCTCGCGTAGTCGAGCCCGTATTTCGCCAGCCCGCCCACCTTGAAATTCTCGATCAGGATATCGGCGTCGCGCACGAGGTCGCGCAGCTTCTGTTGGCCTTCCTCGGTGCGGAAATCCACTGTCACGCTCGCCTTGCCGCGATTGCAGGAGTGGAAATAGGCCGCCGTGCGATCGTCGCCGCGCTCGATGAAGGGTGGGCCCCAGGCGCGGGTGTCATCCCCGCCCGGTGCTTCCACCTTGATCACCACCGCGCCAAGATCGGCCAGCACCTGCCCGGCCCAGGGCCCGGCCAGGATACGCGCGAGCTCGACGACCTTCAGCCCGGCAAGCGGCGCGCTCATTCCGACAGCAGGCCGTCGAGCATCTCGCTCAGTTCGGCATAGGACATGTTCGAATGCTTCTCGCCGTTGATCACCAGCGTCGGCGTCGAGTTGACATCGTCGGCCTCGGCATTCTGCTGATACCACGCCACCAGTGTCTTCGCCTTGGTGTTGTCGGTGAGACACGCCTCGAGTTGCTCTTCCTCCAGCCCCGCGACCTTGCCGATCTTGCGCAGGCGGTCTGCGATCGCCACCGGGTCCTGCACGTCGCCGATCCAGTCGCGTTGCTGGTCGTAGATCATGTCGGCGATACCGAAGAACCGTTCAGGCCCGCCGCAACGCGCCACCATCGAGGCCCAGAGCCCGTAGCGGTCGAAATAGACGTCGCGGTAAATGAACCGGATCTTGCCGGTATCTATGTAATCGGCCTTGAGTTGCTTGAACTGATCGGCATGGAAGCGCGCGCAATGCGGGCAGGTGAAGGAAGCATATTCGATCATCGTCACTTCGGCATCTTCCGGGCCGAGCGCCATTTCGGTGATGGTAGAGATGTCGATCTCTTCGTCGGCGGCATCGCTCTCCTGTGCGTTCACCGCCGCGAAGGGCAGCGCCGCCTGCTGGGGCGTCGGCGTCGAGTTGAGCCACAGGGCTGCGCCTGCGAAAAGCGCAAGGGCGAGCGCGCCGAAAATCGTGATGCGGGTCATCAATATGTCCTTTGTCAGCTTTTGTGTCTGGATAGAACGGTCTGGCCCAAGGCTTCAAGGGCCCTGCGGAGGCTTTCATCTGCCACCGGGGCCACGGCCGCCTGCGCCGCGCGTTCCGTCTGAGGGTCGGGTTTCGTGCGCGACGTGGCGGCCGGGGCCGGGCTGAACTGCACCTGCCCCTCGGCAAATCCCGTCGCAGCGGTCTGGGTGATGCGCACCCGCGAAATGGCGTTGTAGCCATAGGCCGCGTTGACCTTCTCGCGGATCGTTTCCTTCTGCATTTCGAGCATAGGCGCCTGTGCGCCCGTGGTCAGCACTGTGAGGGTGGCACCGAGGTTCTGCCGACCATAGCTCACCTCCACCGGGCGCGATATGGCAGCAAGTTCGGCCCCCACGATCTCGGCCCAATGGGTCAGCACGCGGGACACAGCGAAGCCGCGCGTCTCCGTGGCCTTGCGAATCTGAGCCGAAAGCAGGCTGCCGCTGCGGCGGAAGCCTTTATATCCACCAATTTTTTCGGCCATGGCTGACCTCCCCGTGCTTCTGCCCTAACTTAAGCGAAGTGACGGGGGATGACAGCCCTTCCAGTGGCGGGAAAGCAGTAACGGATGTGTGAAGCCAAAGCGGAAGACCTGCTCGCATGGTATGACAGGCATGCGCGCGACCTGCCGTGGCGCGTGCGCCCTGCAGCGCGGGAGGCAGGCGCGCGGGCGGATCCCTACCGCGTATGGCTCTCCGAAGTGATGCTTCAGCAAACCACGGTGGCAGCCGTGAAAGCCTATTACGAGCGCTTCACCACGCTCTGGCCCCGCGTGGAAGATCTCGCCGGGGCCGAGGATGCGCAGGTGATGGCCGAATGGGCCGGCCTCGGCTACTACGCCCGTGCGCGCAATCTTCTGAAATGCGCGCGGGTCGTGACCCGCGAGCATGGCGGCATCTTTCCGAAAAGCCGCGAGGCGCTGCAAGAACTGCCCGGTATCGGCCCCTACACAGCCGCCGCCATCGCCGCCATCGCCTTCGACGCGCCCGAAACCGTGGTCGACGGCAACGTGGAGCGGGTCATGGCGCGGCTCTTCAACATTCAGACACCGCTGCCCGCCGCGAAGCCGGAAATAACAGAGGCCGCCGCGCGGCTCACGCCGGGGGAGCGCCCGGGCGACTACGCGCAGGCGGTGATGGATCTTGGCGCCACCATCTGCACACCGCGCAACCCGGCCTGCGGGCTTTGCCCGTGGCGCGCGCCCTGTGCCGCGCATGCCGAAGGAGTGCATGCCGACCTGCCGCGCAAGAGCCCGAAGAAACCCAAGCCCACGCGCCTCGGCATTGCATACGTGGTGCGTCGCGCCGATGGTGCCTACCTGCTCGAGCGCCGCCCCGAACGCGGACTGCTGGGCGGGATGCTGGGCTGGCCCGGCAGCGACTGGAGCGAAGACCCGGCGCCAGCGCCGCCTATCGCCGCCAACTGGCAGCGGCTGCCGGAGGAGGCGCGCCACACCTTCACCCATTTCCACCTGCGCCTTCGCATCGACATCGCCCATGTCGGCATGGAGGCCGAGCCCGATCTGGGCAGCTTCCTGCCAAGGGCAGAGTTCCGACCGGCCGCCTTACCCACCGTCATGCGAAAGGTTTTTGACTTGGCGCATGGAAGCCTCGAAAATACCGCGTAACGCTCAATTCAGGAGCCAAAGAGAACCGATCATGACCGCAAAGATCCTTCCGCCCGCGCAGGTGGCCCGCCTGCAGAATGCCGTGCCCTTCTGGATGTCGCTCCTTCTTGTGCCCGTTGCCCTGATCGGCGCGGGCTATGGCGGCTGGACGGTGCTCCTGCTGCCGGTGATCACGTGGTATTTCTTTTCCTGCCTCGATGCGCTTCTGGGCCTCAACACCGACAATGCCGATCTGCAAACCGGCGAAGAACACCTGAGCTGGTACAAGGCCATCACGCTCATCTGGGCGCCGATCCAGTTCTGCCTGCTCTTCGGGCTGATCTGGTATGTGACCGGGCCGGGAGACGCGCATCTGAACCCGCTTGAAACAATCGTGCTCTTCTTCGGCGTCGGCGTCATCACCGGCACAGTGGGCATCAATTACAGCCATGAACTGATGCACCAGAAAGACCGCGGCGAGCGGTTTCTCGGCGATGCGCTGCTCGCGATGGTGCTCTATTCGCATTTCCGTTCCGAGCACCTGCTGGTGCATCATCGCCATGTGGGCACCCCACGCGACCCGGTGACGGCGCGTTACAACGAGGGCTTTCACCGTTTCTTCCCCCGCGTTCTGGAGGAATGCTGGAAATCCGCCTTCCGTGCCGAGAAGGAGATGCTCGCGCGCAAGGGCAAGCCGTGGACAGACCTTTCCAACCCCTTCTTCCGCTACTGGGCGATGCAGGGTTTCATGGCTCTGCTCGCACTCCTGATCGGCGGGGGTGTGGGCCTTCTGCTCTTTCTCTGGCAGGCCTTCATCGCCGTCTGGCAACTGGAGCTCGTGAATTACGTCGAGCATTACGGGCTGACGCGCAAGCATCTGGGCGAGGGCAAGTATGAGCACGTGAAACCACAGCACAGCTGGAACGCGGCGCAGAAGGCCTCGAACTGGCTTCTGATCAACCTGCAGCGCCATTCAGACCATCACTACAAGCCCGACAGGCGCTTTCCGCTCCTGCAGAATTATGATGTCGATGAAGCGCCGCAGCTGCCCTACGGCTACCCGGTGATGACCATGGCCGCCATGGTGCCGCCGCTCTGGCGGCGAGTGATGAACCCGCGTGTGCGTCGCTGGCGGCAGATGTATTACCCCGAGATCGTGGATTGGGCGCCCTACAACAAGGCCGCCAACCCGATGCCGCGCTAAGGGTTTTCCGCCTCCGGCGGGAGTATTTGGAACAAGAAGAAGCCCGCACCGCGACAGGGTGGCGCAACGAAAAACCCCCGCCGGTCAGGGCGGGGGTTTTCTGTCTTCGGTCCCGGGTGAGAGGATCAGGCCGATTTCTTGCCCTTGATCCCCGCCCAGAGGCGCTTGTTGGTGAGATAGAGCAGCACCGAGAGCACCGCGAGGAAGATGACACCGGTAAGGCCTGCCTGCTTGCGCGCCATCATCTTCGGCTCCGCCGCCCACATCAGGAAGGCCGCCACATCTTCGGCCTCGTGATGCAGGTCGTTATCGTGGCCGTCGGCATATTCCACATCTTCGCCATAGAGCGGCTGGGCCATTGCGATCCAGCTTCCGGGAACGGTGTGCTTCCCCTTCTCGTCAAGGCACTCGGGCGGATAGCCACCTGCGGTGAAGGCCTTGTTGTAGTAGCCGGGAAAGTCTTCCGGCGCGCATGCCGGAGGCTCTT
Source organism: Roseovarius sp. (assembly GCA_040222155.1). Classification (GTDB taxonomy): domain Bacteria; phylum Pseudomonadota; class Alphaproteobacteria; order Rhodobacterales; family Rhodobacteraceae; genus Roseovarius. The sequence goes on along the minus strand of JAVKDQ010000053.1, from coordinate 9,822 downwards.
CGTAGCCGGTAAGAAGCGAAACGATGTATTCCGGCCCGCCCATGCCCTTGAAGAGCTGGTTGATGCCCGTGCCGTAGGGCCCATGGAACCCTGCGCGCTTCTTGGCCATGAGGCTGAGATCGGGCGCGTTTTCCAAGGCCGAGGCCGGGAAGTGATCGGTCGGGCGTGCGGGGCGGTAATCGTCGATCTCGGGGTCGTAGACTTCCCAGAACTCCGCATAGGCACGCACCTGGTCATCGGGCAGATTGGGGCCGCCCTCGTCGCCCAGCGTACGCAGCGGCACGTATTTCATGCCGTGGCAAGCCGCACAGACCTCGGTATAAACCTGAAGGCCGCGCTGCAGCTGGTTCTGGTCGAACGTGCCGAATGGGCCTTCGAAGGAGAAGTCCACATCTTCGACATGGCCTGCCGCGCCGGCGGCGAATACTGCCGAGCCTGAAAGGGTCAGGGCGGCAACTGCGGTGATCGCAAGTTTCTTGAACATGTTTCCCTTGTCCTCTTTCTTACTCGGCCGGCGTTTCGGCTTTGCCGTAATGGGCCTTGAAATCGTCCTCGATGGTTTCGGGCTGCGGCAGCGGTTTCTCGATCACGCCGAGGAGCGGCAGGATGATCAGGAAATACGCGAACCAGTAGGCCGAACCGATGAGTGCGATGATCGGGTAGATACCCTCGGCTGGCATGGCGCCTGCCCACATCAGCACGACGAAGTCGATCGCAAGAAGCCAGAACCACCACTTGAACATCGGGCGGTAGCGGCCCGAGCGCACGCTCGAGGTGTCGAGCCACGGCACGAGGGCCATCACCGCGATGGCGCCGAACATGGCGAGAACGCCGAAGAACTTCGCATCGACGATACCGCCGGTGATGAAGCCTGCGAACTGCACGATCCAGACCGTGTCGTCGAAGGCGCGCAGGATCGCGTAGAACGGCAGAAAGTACCATTCGGGGACGATATGCGCAGGCGTCGCGAGCGGGTTGGCCTCGATGTAGTTGTCGGGGTGGCCGAGATAGTTGGGCATGAAGCCCACGATGGCGAAGAAAATGACCATGATCACCGCCAGGGCGAAGAGATCCTTGATCACGAAATAGGGCCAGAACGGCACTGTGTCCTTCTCGGCCTCGGCCTTCGAGCCGCGGCGCACGTCCACACCGGTCGGGTTGTTGTTGCCGGTGGTGTGGAAGGCCCAGATGTGCACCGCCACGAGCGCGGCGATCACGAAGGGCAGCAGGTAGTGCAGCGAGAAGAAGCGGTTAAGCGTGGCGTTATCCACCGCCGGTCCGCCGAGCAGCCATGTCTGGATCGACTCGCCGATGAACGGGATCGCGCCGAAGAGGCCGGTGATCACCGTGGCGCCCCAGAAGGACATCTGGCCCCAAGGCAGAACGTAGCCCATGAAGGCGGTGCCCATCATCAGCAGGTAGATCAGCATGCCGATGATCCACGTGATCTCGCGGGGCGCCTTGTAGGAGCCGTAGTAGAGGCCGCGGAAGATGTGGAAATAGACGGCGAAGAAGAAGAGCGACGCGCCGTTCATGTGCAGGTAGCGGATCATGTCGCCGCCGTTCACGTTGCGCATGATGTGCTCGATCGACGAGAAGGCGTAATCGACATGCGGCGTGTAGTGCATCACCAGAACGATGCCGGTGATGATCTGCAGCGCGAGACAGAAGGTGAGAACGATCCCCCAGATCCACATCCAGTTGAGGTTCTTGGGGGTCGGGATCATCAGCGTGTCATACATCAGGCTGACGATCGGAAGGCGCTGGTGAAGCCACTTCGCGCCACTCGATTGGGGTTCGTAATGATCGTGCGGAATTCCGGACATTGGCGCGATTCCCTATCCCAGTTTGATCGTTGTTTCGTCGACGAATTCCGCCACGGGAACCGGCAGGTTCTCGGGGGCCGGGCCCTTGCGGATACGGCCGGCGGTGTCGTAGTGCGAGCCATGGCACGGGCAGAACCAGCCGCCGAAGTCGCCGGCATTGCCGAGCGGAACGCAGCCCAGGTGGGTGCAGACACCCATTTGCACGAGCCACTCACCGCTTTCGCCAAGCGCGCGGTTCTCGTCGGTCGCGGGCACGTCGCCCTGCAGGTTGTTGTTCCGTGCGATCGGATCGGGCAGGCTCGACACGTCGACGGCGCGGGCCTGTTCGATCTCTTGCGCGGTACGCCGGCGGATGAAGACCGGTTTTCCGAGCCACTTGACGGTGAGCTGGCTGCCTTCCGCCACGCTAGACACGTCCACCCTGATCGAGCTCAGGGCCTGCACGTCTGCCGAGGGGTTCATCTGGTTGACCAGCGGCCAGATCGCGGCGCCGGCCGTAACGGCGCCCGCGCCGGCGGTGGCATAATAGAGGAAGTCTCTCCGGGTGCCTTCGTGATCTTCTGCGTGGGACACGAGGTTATCTCCATTGTCGAGCCGGAACCGGCCATCTTATGAATTTCACGCGGGACAGGCGGCACAAATGCCCCCTACCCATTTCCGACCCGCTATTTAGCCGGGCTTTGGTGGTGCGTCCAGTGCACAATCGCCACGTTTTGGCCAGGGCGCGGAAGTGTCGCGCTTGTGGCCCCGGGGGTGCAGGTGTAAGCACGAAGGCAACATCGTTACCTCCCCAGCTGCGCGAGCCTCTCATGATCCGTACATTCAAAGCCGCCCTTGCCGCACTCTGTCTGCTCGCAAGCCCCGCCGCAGCCGAGTTCGAGCTTAGCTTCTATCTCGGCACGCAGGAGGTATCCGACAGCACGGTGAGCGGCACGCTTCCGGGCGGCGCGCCGGTGAGTCGCAGCGTGAACTGGAAGGGCAAGTCCTTCGACAGCCCGATCTATTACGGTGGCCGCGCGATGTGGTGGACCGATGCCAATATCGGCTTTGGCGTCGAGGGCACCCATACCAAGGCCTATGCCTCAGCAGGTGACATGGCCGCGCTTGGCCTCGGCCGGCTGGAGTTGTCGGACGGGCATAACATCATCACTGCCAACATCATGAAGCGCTGGCCCGATGCGCTGCCCAAGCTGGGCATAACGCCCTATGTCGGCGCCGGCATCGGCGTGGCGATTCCCCATGTGGATGCGCAGGTGCTTGGCGCACCCAACCGCACCTACGGCTACGAGTTCACCGGCCCCGCCGCGCGCGGCATCCTCGGGGTGAAGTATAGCCTCACAGATCGCTGGGCGCTCTTCTCGGAATACCAGATCACCTGGTCCGATAACGAGATGACGATCGACCCCAACATCACGATCCCCGGCCAGGTGCCCGGGAAACTGAAATCCGAGATCGTGACCCACGCGCTCAACTTCGGCATCAGCTACAGCTTCTGAGCGGTCTCAAAGACCGCACCGCCGCGCTTACTCCGGCGCGGTCGCCTTCATTGCCTCGCGCGCGTTGAACACGGCAAACCAGTCATCGAGGGCACCATGCCCCTCGCGCCAGTTCCTGTCGGGATGTCGGAAATCCAGATAGCCGAGCGCGCAGGCAATCGCGATATGGCTCATGTCGAGCGGGCCGCCCAGATGGCTCATCCAGCGCCCGTTCACCGCTTCCACGCTGCGCATCACCTTCTGCCACTGCGCCTCGATCCACCCGTCATAAACCTTATCGGCCGGGCGCACGCGGTGCTCGTAAACCATCAGCACCGCCGCTTCCATGATCGCATCCGCCGTGGCCTCGAGCGTCAGCACCACCCAGAGCCGGCTTTCGGGGTAGAGGCCGGCTTTCGCGCGGGCATCCAGGTAGCGGCAGATCACCCGGCTGTCATAAATCGCAGGCCCCTCGTCGCGGAGGAGCGCCGGGATCTTGCCCACCGGGTTCGCTGCGGAAACCTGCGGATCCGTGTTGACCGGGGTGGTCATGACCTCCACGAGCTCGACATCGTCGCGCTGGCCGGTTTCAAGCAGCGTGACCATGACCTTGCGGACAAAGGGCGAAGGGCGGGCATAAACGAGTTTCATGGCGAGGCACTCACGATTGGACAGGGAAGGCCACGTTAGGGCGCGGCGCAGGGCCTGTCCATCGTGAAGCGTCAGCCTTCGGGCGCGCGCATCAGGGCTGCCAGCGCGGCCGTCTCCGCGCCCATTCCAGCCCGCTCCACGGCATCCGCGGCGCGCAGGCGAACGTCATCCGACTTGTTCTGGTTGAGCTTCCAGGTGCCCTGCGCCTCTTCGACATGAAGCACCGCCGCCACGATCTGCCGCATCATCCGCTCCATAACGCCGTCGCTCATCTTGGCAGAGGTCCATTGCGGCTTGGGCGCCAGACGCGGCTCGAAAAGCGCCGATTGGCGGTCGAGCAGGTCATGCAGGTCTGCCTCCGGCGTCAGCTCGGCACGACCTGTCAGATGCACGGCGATGTAGTTCCACGTGGGCACCTGATCGTCGATGCCATACCAGTCGGGCGACACATAGGAATGCGGCCCTTGCACGGCGAGCCGCGCCGGCCTCGGCTCCGACAGGTTGCGCACGATGGGATTGGAGCGCACGAGGTGAAACTCGGCCCGTTTGCCATCCTCCGAAAGCAGAAAGGGGATATGGCTCACCAGCGGCGCACCCTCGTTACCTACACAGAGCAGGCCAAAACCCGTCTCGCGCGCGAAGCCGAGGTTCCGCGCTTCGGGCGACTGGCGGAAGGCGGGGTTGGGATGCATGGCTCGGCCTCCGGTTCGTGGGTTGAAAACCCACCCTACGCAGACGGTCGCCGGGCGCAACGGAGCGATTGTGCCCGTCACATCGCGGTGAGCTGATGCCCCTCAGTTCCGGTGATGATGGCCGGCACGATCGCGCCCTCGGGCCTATCGCCCTCGAACACAACCTCGGTGAACTGCTCGGTCCGGCCCATCTTCGGGCTTTCCATCAGCACCTTGTGCGCCCGACCCTGCTGCTCGGCCAGATGCGCGGCCACGCGCCGCTCTCCCGCCAACCGAAGCCGCGCCGCGCGCTCCTTGATCGCCCCGCCCTGCACCTGCGGCATCCGCGCGGCGGGCGTGCCGGGACGGGGGCTGTAGGGAAAGACGTGGAGCCACGTGAGCTGACATTCCTCGACCAGCCTCAGCGAGTTCTCGAACTGCGCCTCTGTTTCGGTAGGGAAACCCGCGATAATATCCGCGCCGAAGGTCATCTCGGGCCGCAGCCGCTTCGCCTCCTCGGCAAAGCGGATCGCATCGTCGCGCAGGTGGCGGCGCTTCATCCGCTTCAGGATCAGGTCGTCGCCATGCTGGAGGCTCAGATGCAGATGCGGCATGAGGCGCGGCTCGGTGGCGATGGCCTGCATCAGGTTCTCGTCCACCTCGATCGAATCGATGGAGCTGATCCTGAGACGCGGCAGGTCGGGCACCAGCTTGAGGATTCGCATCACCAGATCGCCCAGCTTCGGCTCTGCCGGCAGGTCGGCGCCCCAGCTGGTGAGGTCCACCCCGGTGAGCACCACCTCGTTGTAGCCCTTGCCCACCAGCCGCTTGATCTGCTCCACCACCACGCCTGCCGGCACCGAGCGCGAATTGCCCCGGCCATAGGGGATGATGCAGAAGGTACAACGATGATCGCAGCCGTTCTGCACCTGAACGTAAGCGCGCGAGCGCGTGCCGAACCCGTCGATCAGATGCCCGGCGGTTTCGGTGACCGACATGATGTCATCCACCTGGCAGGCCTCCGTCTCGCCGATGAAATCGGCGGCGAGGCCGGCCCATGTGGCGGGCTGCATCTTCTCGGTGTTGCCGATCACCGCATCCACCTCAGCCATCGCGGTGAAGGTCTCGGGCTCGGTCTGCGCCGCGCAGCCAGTGACGATGAGCCGCGCCTGCGGGTTCTCCCGGCGCAAACGCCGGATTTCCTGACGCGCCTTGCGCACCGCCTCGGCGGTCACCGCGCAGGTGTTCACCACCACCGCGTTGCCGAGGCCCGCAGCGCCCGCAAGCTCCTTCATTGCCTCCGTCTCGTAGGCATTGAGCCGGCAGCCCAGCGTGGTGAAAACGGGTGCGCTCATGCGAGCCCCGCGAGAAAATCGGCCGTCAGCACCCCGTCGCAGACATGCGTGGTCGGCCCTGTCATCCAGACGCCATCCTCGCGCCAGTCAACCGAAAGCGCGCCGCCGTCGAGCTCGATCATAACCGCGCGCCCGGTGATCCCACGCCGCGCTGCTGCCACGGCCACCGCGCAGGAAGACGACCCCGAGGCCAGCGTCAGCCCCGTGCCGCGCTCCCAGACGCGCATCCGCAGGTGATCCGGCCCGACGACACTCGCCACCTGCACATTGGTGCGCTCCGGGTAGAGCGGGTGATGTTCGTAGCGCGGCCCGAACTGCTCGAGCGCCACCGCCTCGGCATCCTCCACGAAGAAGGTGCAATGCGGGTTGCCCATGCCAGTGGCGGTGGGCCCGCCTTCAATGGGAAGCTCCAGCGTATCCATCTCCTCGGCAAGCGGGATCTCGTTCCACGCAAGCTGCGGCGACCCCATGTTGACGGAGGTCAGCCCGCCCCCGGCATCGACCGCTTCGAGCCTGCCGCGCGCCGTGGTCAGGGCAAGGCGTGCCTTGCCGGTCTCATTCATCAGGTACCGGGCGATGCAACGCGTGGCATTGCCGCAAGCCGCCGAGCCCGATCAATCCGCATTCCAGAAGGTCAGATGCGCATCCGCCCCGTCCGCGCCCGGCCCGATCAGTGCGAGCTGGTCAAACCCGATGCCCCGGCGCCTGTCGCCCAGCGCCGTCGCCAGCGCCGCCGAAACGGCGATCTCACGGTCACGCCCGTCGAGCACGACGAAGTCGTTCCCAAGCCCGTGCATCTTCATGAAGGGCAACCCGGTATCGCGTTTGATGCTCATGCCCGCGCATATAAAGCGGCTGCGCAGACGAATCCAGCGACCCCACTCGATTTCCTCCACTTTATGGGTTGACCACCCTCGCGCCTCTTTCTAGATAGGCCGCCTAGTGGGCCGTTAGCTCAGTTGGTAGAGCAACTGACTTTTAATCAGTGGGTCGCAGGTTCGAATCCTGCACGGCTCACCACTGAATCAAGGATTTATAGCGTATCACCCAAACGTGTTGGATCATGTTGGATCAGCGTCGTTCTATTTTTGATCCAACGTTTTCTCGTGTCTTAGCTGCACGATCTGGTTGGCGCCGTCGCTGCGATTCCTCGAGTATCGGTTTGTCGTCGCAACATTAGCATGTTGGGCAGCGTCTCTGAGCGCATAGGGATCAACCCCGAGGCTCTTGGCTTCGGTCACGGCACCGGCACGGACATCCATCATCCAGATGTTTTGCGGCAGACCTGCGGCCTTGCGCATACGGGCCCAGGCCTGGGACCATCCACTCACAGTGTAAGGCAGGCCGCCTGACCGCATTGCCAATATGACCGGCCCGACAGGCTCCTGTGGACGGAGAAGGAGAAGGCGCGAGCGGATCTCCGGCAATGGAGCCAGATCGAAGTAGTAGGGTTCGGGCAGGCTTTTCGCCGTCTTGGAGATCACTTTCGAGAAGCCGCGAAGATCCTTGTCGAACATCTCCCAGGTGAGCCCGTCCTGCCACCGCTTGCCATTGCGGATGATGCCACCCTCCAGCTCATCTGTGGGCAGCCATTGGCCACGCACATCCACGGCCCGAAGCGTGAGCTCAAATTGCAACAGGATACCGAGGGCAAAATCCGGAAGCCCGGCCGCATCGGCGGCGGAGACGATGCTGTAGACCTGGTCTCTGGTCGGAGCGACCTGACGGGCCGCGCCAACCTGAAACCGCATCTCGCTGAGCGTATCGGCAACCGCCGAAGCCTCCTTGATGTGCAGGGCCTTGCCGTAGCGCGCCACACGCCTGAGCGTGTTGAAGAAACGGTGTATGTAGGAGGCCGAGCGCCCTTTGGCCTCCATGGCTTTCTGGGTTCGCTTGATCTGCTCGTAGGTCAGATCCTGGATCCGCATATGACCAATCGCGTTTTCGAGCTTCGCCAACTGCTGCAAGTATCCATGACGCGTGTTTCCCTTCACCTCACGGATTGGAGAGAAGTCGTCTGACTTGTAACGGGCAATCAGGTAATGCCAGGTGCCTAGATCCAGACGTGGTTGATCCAGGCTGTCCCACCAGCGGACGAGGTCCTGCGTCAGCTGCCTGCACTGCAAGGCGCGTGCATGTTGATGCTCGTCTTCCGGGTGCCCCGGCGGGCCAACCTTGATGGATTTGGCAGCGTACCCGGCATCGAGGTATTTCCGCGGGCATTTCCACCGTGCCTGCCGCAAGAGCGGATCTCGCCCCGTCCAGGAAATACAGGGCGCATAGGAAGGATCTGAGCCATCCCAGAGGGCAGCCTTAAATTGCATTGAAGTTTACCTCGGTCGTGCAATCCGACGATGACACCGCAAGAGAATTTGCATCGCGGATTCGACGGCGCCCGGCAATCCAGGCGTCCACATCGTCTTTGAGATAAAGCTTGATCAGCGCATCGACTGCGGGAAAGCCTTCGCGCTCGAGCAGTGGCTTCTTGCGAAGAAATGCGGACTTGGACATGCCCAGTCGTTGCGCTACCCAAGTCACGGAGCCAAACGCGGAGTGCGCCGAAAACGTTGGATCTTCAGCCAAGTCGGATGTGTTACGGAAGGACTGTACAGCATCCCATGGGATGATTTTTGCAGTGGTCCCGAAATCACTCGTGTCGAGATGCAACGGGTCGAACATCAGGCGCCCTCCGTGACGTCGAATATCCACTTCAAGACAGGCCAACTGATCGACGTGGTGATTTTCACAAGGGGCTTCGGCGGACGGGTCCTCTGCGTCTTCGGATCGAAATCGAGCGTCTTGTGAAGCTTTCTGAAGCTCACGCGTCCGACCACGGGGAACCTCGTGTAAATGATCTCGGGCGCCCCACCCTTCTCGATCTCGATCCACAAATCCTCAAGGTCCTTGGTGTCGGGTAAACCGGACCCGATATGGCGGGTTATGCGAAACATCACTTCGAGAAAGCTCAAATTCGCCAGGTCCTGCTCTGACACCCCAAAAATCTTCTCGAACTCCGGATCAAAACGCGGCGTGAGCGCATGTTCATCGGGCGGCTGGGCTTCCAGAGTGCAGTGCTCGAGCCGATCAACATCCTGTGCAGCCAGCGTGAGGCTTTGAGACCCCGCCCATGCGCAAACGAGGCGGACCCCCTCCTCCAGCGTGACGTCCGGGTGATATCGACCACGGGAAAGCTGCCTCATGCCTGCCTTGGCGAGAGCGCGGTCTACAGTGGCAAGCTCAGTGCGCTCGACCTCCATGAGATCCGCGAGGCTGGCGATGAATTCCGTATGTTTCATACTTTCATGTCTCAGGTTGACTCGATTTAGCGTGAATAATTTTCGCCACAAAGTCAATGGGGCAAATAGAATTCATGCCAAATCCCGTAGAACTGGAACCATCAAAAGGTTCTAGAGAGACTCAGAGACAGTCGCTTCAGGCGCTGCTTAGTCCTATTCCAAGCGCCAGAGATCGCGCAGTGTTTGGAAAGACGCCGATGTATTTCCCAAGCAAGTCATCAAATGTATCTTGCCGCTCTCACTCAGGACCCCGTGTCGCCTCAAGTACCTCTCGAACCTTTGCAGCCAGTTGCTCGCGACGGTATGGTTTACTCAGAAGCTTCACGCCTGGATCGAGGCGTCCATCATGGACGATTGAATTCTCGGTGTAGCCCGAGGTGAACAAAACTTTGATATTTGGCGAAATTCTGTTGGATGTTACTGAGAACTGACCCAGCAGCAGTCGAAATTGTCACTGAGATTTGACCCATGTGGAACCTTGCCTCTGACTGGATTTGTCAGGGGATATTGGAGTGATCGACATGGGATTTTTGAGCGTCATTCGACGT
>JAVKDQ010000052.1:0-22452 GCA_040222155.1 Roseovarius sp. | reverse complement strand
GCGGAGGGCACCTGCCACCGGCTCTGGACCAAGGGCGAGGAAGGCGCGCTGGCGGCCTTCCCCCCGGCGGAGATCGAGGCGGCGGATCTGGCGGGGCTGGCCTTGGAGCTGGCGCTCTGGGGCGCCGCGCCCGAGGCGCTGCCGCTGCTCACCCCGCCGCCGCCGGGCGCTTACGAAGAGGCGCAGGCGCTCCTGCGGATGCTGGGCGCGCTCGACGGCAAGGGCGCGATCACCGCGCATGGGCGGCGTCTTGCGGGGTTGCCACTGCACCCGAGGCTCGGGCACATGCTGATGGAGGCGGGCGCCGGGGCTGCGCCGCTGGCGGCGCTGCTGGCGGAGCGCGACCCGCTGCCGCGCGGCGCGCCGGTGGATCTTGCGCTCAGGCTCGCGGCCATCGCCGACCCGAAGCGTTTTGCCGAGCGCCACCCTTTCGCGCCCAACCGGGGCGGGGTGGAGCGCATCCGCACCGAGGCGAAGCGGCTTGCGCGGCAGGCCGGCAAGGGGGGCAGCGACTTGAGCCCCGCCGCCATGGCAGCGCTCGCCTACCCCGACCGGGTGGGCCTGCGCCGCGCGGGCGATGCGCCACGCTACGTGCTCTCTGGCGGCAAGGGCGCGGTGCTGCCCGACGAAGACCCGCTCGCCGCCACCCGGCTCATCGTGGCGACCGATCTCGACGGCGATCGGCGCGAGGCGCGCATCCGGCAGGCGGCGCGGCTGGAGGAGGCGGAGCTGCGCGCGCTCTTCGGCGCAGATATCGGGTGGCAGGATCTATGCCTCTGGGACAGGCGCGCGCGCAAGGTGGTGGCGCGGCGGCAGGAACGCTTCGGCGCGCTGGTGCTCGACGACCGGATCTGGAAGGACGCGCCGCAGGAGGCCGTGGCGCGCGCCATGCTCGAGGGCGTGCGCGAACTGGGCCTGCCGTGGAGCGATGCCGCGCGCCGCTTCGCCGCGCGGGTGGCGCTGATGCGCGGCCAAGACCAGAGCCTGCCCGACCTCTCGGAACCGGCGCTGATGGACCGGCTGGAGGACTGGCTCCTGCCCTTCCTCGCCGGTAACTCCACCGCGCAGGCGTGGAAGCGGTTCGACCTGCTCCCGGCCCTGCGTGCCCAGCTCGACTACGCGCAGATGCAGGCGCTCGACCGGGAGGTGCCCGCGCAGTTCACCACGCCCTTGGGCCGCGACATCCCCATCGACTATTCGGGCGAGCACCCGGAGATCACGCTGCGCCTGCAGGAGATGTTCGGGCAGACAACCCACCCGACCGTGGCCGGCACGCCGCTCCGGGTGACGCTCCTCTCTCCAGCCCAGCGCCCGCTGCAGACGACGATGGACCTGCCGGGTTTCTGGGCGTCGTCCTACACGGATGTGCGCAAGGAGATGCGCGGGCGTTACCCCAAGCACCCGTGGCCCGAAGACCCCACGCAAGCCGACCCGACCCTGCGCGCCAAGCGGCGCCCCTGAGCGGAGCCCGCTGCTTCTTCTTGGGTCAAATACTCAACGGCGCAGCGCCGGCCCGGGGGCCTAGACGCCGAGGCACCAGCGCATGATCGCCTTCTGCGCGTGGAGCCGGTTCTCGGCCTCGTCCCAGATCACCGAATTGGGGCCATCCATCACCGCGCTCGTCACCTCCTCCTCGCGATGGGCGGGGAGGCAATGCATGAAGAGCGCGTCGGGCTTGGCATGGGCCATCAGCTCCTCGTTGACCTGGTAGGGGCGCAGCATGTTGTGGCGGCGCTCCTTGGTGGACTGGCTGTCATGCATGGAGACCCATGTATCGGCCACCACCAGATCGGCGCCTTGCACGGCCTTGACCGGGTCGCGCTCGATGATCACGCGGCTGCCCGCCTTGCGCGCCAGCCCGACGAACTCCTCTTCCGGGTCGAGCTGCTCGGGGCCGGTGAAGGTGAAATCGAAGCCGAATTGCGCGGCGGCGTGCAGGAAGGAGGAGCAGACGTTGTTGCCATCGCCCGACCAGACCACCTTCTTGCCCGCGATGGGGCCGCGATGCTCTTCGAAGGTCAGCACATCGGCCATGATCTGGCAGGGATGGGTGCGGTCGGTCAGCCCGTTGATGACCGGGACGGTGGCGTATTCGGCCATCTCGACCAGCACGCTCTCGTCGAAGGTGCGGATCATGATGAGATCGACATAGCGCGAGAGCACGCGGGCGGTGTCGGCGATGGTTTCGCCATGGCCGAGCTGCATCTCGGCGCCGGAGAGCAGCAGCGTCTGCCCGCCCATCTGGCGCACGCCCACGTCGAAGCTCACGCGGGTGCGGGTGGAGGGCTTCTCGAAGACGAGGGCGACGACGTGATCCTTGAGCGGGAGGTCGTCATCGGGGGCGCCGCGGGTGCGGCCCGCGCGGGCGGTCTTCATCGCCTGCGCCTGCGAGAGGATCGACCGGAGCGCGTCCTTGTCGGTTTTGTGGATGTCGAGGAAATGGTTCATCTGCGGTGTCTCTGATGGGGCGGTGGACGGGGGCGCTGCCCCCGGACCCCCGGGATATTTCAAGCCAGAAGAAGACTCAGGCGGTTTCCGAGGCGGCGGATTCGACGGCGGTGGCGGCGGCGTCGAGGCGGGCGATGGCCTCGGCGATCTCCTCGTCGGTGAGGGTGAGGGGCGGCAGGAGGCGCACCACGTTGTCGGCGGCGGGCACGGTGATGACCTGCGCCTCGTAACCCGCCTTGACCACATCGGCATTGGCCGCCTTGCACTTGAGGCCCAGCATGAGGCCCGCGCCGCGCACGCCCTCGAAGACCTGCGGATGGGCGGCGACGAGCCCTTCGAGCTTCTGGCGCAGGAGGCCCGCCTTGCGGCGCACCTCGGCGAGGAAGGCTGGATCGGCCACGATATCCATCACCGCGCAGCCCACGGCGCAGCCGAGCGGGTTGCCGCCATAGGTGGAGCCATGCGTGCCGGCTGTCATGCCGGAGGCGGCCTCTTCGGTGGCGAGCACGGCTCCGAGGGGGAAACCGCCGCCGATTCCCTTGGCGACCATCACGATATCGGGGGTGATGCCCGCCCAGTCATGCGCGAAGAAGCGGCCGGTGCGGCCGATGCCGCATTGCACCTCGTCGAGGATGAGCAGGATGCCCTGCTCGTCGCAGAGATCGCGCAGGCCCTTGAGGCATTGATCGGGGAGCGGGCGGATGCCGCCCTCGCCCTGCACGGGCTCGATGAGGATGGCGGCGGTTTTCTCGTCGATCGCGGCGTGAAGCGCGTCGTGGTCGCCCCATGCGAGGTGCTTGAAGCCCGGAAGGAGCGGGCCGAAGCCTTTCGTCATCTTCTCGGAGCCTGCGGCGGCGATGCCCGCGGAGCTGCGGCCGTGGAAGGAGCCCTCGAAGGCGATGATCTCGACCCGCTCGGGCTGGCCCTTCTCGTGGAAATACTTGCGCGCCATCTTCACCGCGAGTTCGCAGCTTTCGGTGCCGGAATTGGTGAAGAAGACGGTATCGGCGAAGCTCGCCTCCACCAGCTTGTCCGCGAGCTTCTGCTGGTTGGGGATCTGGTAGAGGTTGGAGGTGTGCCAGAGCGCCTGCGCCTGATCGGTGAGCGCCTTGACGAGCGCGGGATGCGCGTGGCCCAGAGCGTTCACGGCGATGCCGGCGCCGAGATCGAGAAATCGGCGCCCGTCTGCCTCGATGAGCCAGCTGCCCTCGCCCTTCACGAAGGAGAGCGGCGCGCGGTTATAGGTCGGCAGGACGGAGGGGATCATGGCAATATCCTCTGGTAAAGGGAGCCCTTTGAGTGCCTCAAGGGGGCTATCGAGTCAAACGGGATGTGGGATGTGGCGCGGCGGGCGCGCCGGGATCAAGCGATGCGGGACGTCAGGCGCGGAGGCGTCGGCGTCGGGTTTCGGCATATGCGAGGCGGTTGATCATGGCGGCGCTCCTAGCGCACGGATGACGCAAGGGAAAGCCGAAACTTGTAACGGGTGCAATTTCACTGCTGGACGGCGCGGCGATTTGCGGCAAGAGCGGGGCCATGTTCACGCCGCGCAAAGAGAACCCTGCCCTGGCCGTGCTGCTGATGCTCGCGGCGGCGGGCTTCGTGGCGGGCACGACGCTGCTTGCGAAGGCGCTCGGCACCGGCGCCTTGGGCGCGTGGGCGCTGGGGCCTCCGCTGCATCCGCTGCAGGTGAGCCACGGGCGGTTTCTCTTTGCGCTGATGGCGATCTCGGTGGCGGTGGCGGTGCTCCGGCCGCGCATCGAGGCGCCGCACCTGCCGCTTCATGTGGCGCGCTCCTGCCTCGGCTGGGGCGGGGTGACGCTGATGTTCGCTGCCGCCGCGTTCATCCCGCTCTCGGATGCGACCGCGATCACCTTTCTGAACCCGGTCTTCGCGATGGCGCTGGCGATTCCGCTCTTGGGCGAGCGGGTGGGGCCGGTGCGCTGGAGCGCGGCGCTGATCGCGCTTCTGGGCGCGGCGGTTCTGACCCGGCCGGGCAGCGGCGCGCTGGAGGCGGGCGCCCTGCTGGCGCTTGGCGCCGCGCTGGCCTTCGGCGCGGAGGTGATCCTGATCAAGCGGCTCTCGGGGCGCGAGGCGCCGCTGCAGATCCTCTTCGTCAACAACCTGATCGGGGTGTGCATCGCCTCGGTGGCGGCGTGGTTCGTGTGGGTCTGGCCGACGCCGGCGCAATGGGCGGCACTTGCCGGGATCGGCGTGCTGATGGCGGGGGCGCAGGCCTGTTTCGTCAACGCGATGGCGCGGGCGGATGCGAGCTTCGTGGCGCCGCTCTTCTATTCGACGCTGGTTTTCGCCGCGCTCTATGATGCGGCGGTGTTCGGGGTGGTGCCGGATGCGGTGTCCTTCCTCGGCTCTGCCATCATCCTTGGCGGTGCGGGGCTGCTGGCCTGGCGCGAAGGCAGGCTGCGCAAGCGGCCACCGCTGCCGCCCTCGCATCCGGCCTGAGAGAGCCCCGACGTGACGCGACGCCCCCTTTGACATTTCAGCAAAGGCTTTGGCTTAATCGGGCCGGGGAGGAAACAGGCACCATGCCGCTTCATGTGCTCATACCGATGGTGGCGATCGGCATTGCCGGGGTCACGCTGCTCCTGCACCTGCTGGGGCGGTCGGAACGCGCGTTTCTGGCGGACGAGGCGGCGGCGCGGCGGGCGTGGCTGAGGGAATATCCCGATGCCGTGCCGACAAGGGTAATCCTCAGCCATGACGGGCATGCGGCGCTGGTGGAAACCGCCGAAGGGCCGGGCATAGTCTGGCCGATGGGCGCCGATACCACCGCGCGGTTCCTGCGGGGCGCGCATATCCACCGAACGAAGCGCGGGCTGCGGGTGGACCTGCGCGATTTCGCGGCGCCGTGCATCCGCCTCACGCTCGACGAGGACGAGGCCGACCTCTGGCCGACGCATATGAAAGAGACCGTATGACAGACCAGCTCACCTATCCCGATGTCGTGACCTATGCGGTGCCCTTCTTCATCGCGGCGATCCTGATCGAGCTGGCATGGATCGTCATCAAGCGGCGCGGCGGGCGCTACGAGACGCGCGATGCGCTTACCTCGCTGCTGATGGGGGCGGGCAACGTGGCCTCGGGCATCGTGCTGGGCTTCGTGGCCTACGGGTTCTTCATGGTGCTCTGGGAGATCACGCCGCTCGATCTGGGCACGGGCGTGTGGGTGGTGCTCGTGTGCTTCGTGCTGGATGATTTGCGCTATTACTGGGTGCATCGCTTCGGGCATCGCATCCGCTGGGTCTGGGCCAGCCATGTGAACCACCATTCGAGCCAGCATTACAACCTCACCACCGCGCTGAGGCAGACATGGACGGGCACCTTCACCTTCATGATGATCGTGCGGGCGCCGCTCATTCTGCTGGGCTTTCACCCGGCGATGGTGCTTTTCTGCGGGGGGCTGAACCTGATCTACCAGTTCTGGATTCATACCGAGGCGATCGGGCGGATGCCGCGCTGGTTCGAGGCGGTGATGAACACGCCGAGCCATCACCGGGTGCATCATGGCCGCAACGCGCGCTATCTCGATGCGAATTACGCGGGGGTCTTTATCGTGTGGGACAAGCTCTTCGGCACCTATGTGCCGGAATACGAGGGCGAGAAGGTGGATTATGGCCTCGTCCACAATATCGGCACGTTCAACCCGCTGAGGGTGGCCTTTCACGAATGGGTGGGGATCTTCCGCGATGCGACGCAGCCGGGGCTCACATGGGGCGAGCGGCTGAAATATTGCGTCATGCCGCCGGGCTGGAGCCATGACGGCTCGCGCAACATGTCGGAGGGGCTGAAGCGGAACTATCTCGCGGCCCATCCCGAGGAAGCGGGCACGCCCGGCTTCACCGATGTCGCGGGCGGGCGCTGAGATGGCCTTTCCCGGCTTCTGCCGGCCGATGCAGGCGGGCGAGGAGGCGGCGGTGGAGCGTCTGCTGCACGCGGCCTTCGACGCGCCCGACGAGGCGGGGCTGGTGCAGGCGCTCAGGCGCGAGGGGGCCATCGCGGGCGAGATGGTGCTGCCGATGGGCGAGGAGATCGTGGGCTACTATGCGCTCTCGTCGATGCGCGCGCCCGAGGGCTGGCTTTGCCTTGCGCCCGTGGCGGTTGCGCCGGAGCATCAGGGCAAGGGGCTGGGGCGGCGCATGGTGGGCCAGCTTGCGCAATGGGCGAGGATGGCGGGGCAAACCGTGGTGGTGCTGGGCTACGTGCCGTTTTCCGAGCGCTGCGGGTTCAGCGCGGCGCGGGCGGCACGGCTCACCTCGCCCTACCCGGTGGAGCACACGCTTCTGGCAGGGCCGGGAGAGGATGCGCCGGAGGCCGTGCTGCGCTATCCCAAGGCCTTCGGCTAGGCCATGCGGCTTTTCCTGCTCACCGCGCTCACGATGGTGGCCTTCGCGGCCAATTCGGTGCTGAACCGGATGGCGCTGGCGGGCGGGCATATCGGCGCTGGCGAGTTCGGCACGATCCGGCTCGCGGCGGGGGCGGTGATGCTGGCGGTGCTGTGTTTCGCGCTGAGAGGCGGCATCCGGCTGGGCGGGCCTGCGCGGGCAACGGGCGTGCTGGCGCTGCTGGCTTACATCTACGGCTTTTCGCTGGCCTATGACGCGCTCGACGCGGGGCTGGGGGCGCTCATCGTCTTCGCGGTGGTGCAGCTCACCATGTTCACCGGCGCGGTGCTGACTGCCGAGGCGCTGCCCGCGCGGCGCTGGCTTGGGGCCGGGCTGGCGCTGGCGGGGCTGGCGTGGCTCTTGTGGCCCAAGGGCGGGCCGGTGGAGGTGAGCCTCGTTCACGCGGGGTTCATGACTATCGCGGGCATCGGCTGGGGGCTTTACTCGCTCGCGGGGCGCAAGGCGGTGGACGGGCTGCAGGCCACGGCGGCGAATTTCCTGATCGCGGCGCCTTTGGGGCTGGGGATCGGGCTGGCGCTGCCGGGGGCGGAGGTTGCGATTGCATTGCCCGGCGTGGGGCTGGCGGTGCTCTCGGGCGCGGTGACCTCGGCGCTGGGATATGCGCTCTGGTATTCGATTCTTCCCAAGCTGCCCGCCTCTGTGGCGGCGGTGGCGCAGCTTTCGGCGCCGGTGATCGCGATTGCGGGCGGCGTGCTGCTGCTTGGCGAGGTGCTGACGCTGCAGATCGCGCTTTCCTCGGCGGTGGTGCTGGTGGGAGTGGCGATCTCGGTGCTGCCGAAGCGGCGGGGGTGACGGACAAACCGTGCGGAGCCGCGTCATTGCTGGGCCGCGGCGCGGCGATCCGACAGATGTTCTGCGGCGCTTTATCGCGTCACATCCGCGAAAGATCGGAGCGATGCGCTGCCGTCTCCCAATCGCCGGGTCGAAGGGGCGGCCCAGCGATGGCGCGGCGGCCCTGCGGGCCTTGATTCCGCGCGGGGGCGCTAACCTTCGACGCGCACCGAAAGCACCTCGAGCTCTTCCGTGCCGCCGGGCTTGACCCAATCCACCACGTCGCCCGGCTCGGCCTCCATCAGCGCGCGGGCCAGAGGCGAGACATGGCTGATGCGCCCCTCGCCCGGCGCGGCCTCGTCCTCGCCCACGATGGTGTAATCGGCCTCGCGCCCCTCGACATCGGCCACGCGCACGGTGGTGCCGAAGAGCACGCGCTCGGGCGGCAGGGGCGGCGCGGTGAGAAGGGCGCTGGCGATCCGGGCCTCGACATAGCGCAGGTCGCGCTCGGCAACGGCGAGCGGTGTCAGGTCAGCCGCGCTCTCGCGCTCCGAGCGCAGGCGGGCGACCTCGGCCTCGAGCGCATCGCGCCGCGCCTCGAGCAGGCGCAGCCCGCGCGGGGTGACATGGTTTGGATGCGGGCTGAGCGGCAGGTCGGGCAGGCGCTCGGGGCCGGTGCCATCTTCTTCCTTGGTGAAGGCCTTGTTCATCATCTCACCAGTGTTTCGAGAGGATCATAGCCGAAACCGCGCCGGAACGCGACCTGCGCGAGGCTGTCGGGCTTGACGCGCAGGCTTGCCATCTCGGCCTCCGTCACGAAGCGGCGGCGATGCACCACCGCCTCGGGGTCTTGCCACGCCTCCGAGAGCGCGCCCTCGAGAAGCGTGCAGCGGAAGAAGAGCTCGACCTGGTGAAAGCCGGTCTCGGGCGCGTGGAACTCGTTGACAAGGCAGGGCGCGCCCACCTTCACCGTGAGCCCGGTTTCCTCGTGCACCTCGCGGGCGAGGTTCTCGGGCAGCGAGGCGCCGGGCTCCACCCCGCCGCCGGGGGCGCACCAGAGATCGCTCGCCTCGCCCGGATAGGCGTTGACGAGCAGAAGCCGTGCCTCATGAATGAGCACGGCGCGCACGGCAAGGCGGACGGGCATGGCTTCTCTCTCCCCTGGCCCATCAAAGGGCTGTTGTCATGGCGTGTTGTGTCCTATCTCATTGCGCATGTCGATGCGCCTTGCCTTTCTGCTCGCCCTTCTCGCGCTGCCCGTCGCCCCTGCGGCGCGGGCGGCGGAATGCGTGGTGCTGCTGCACGGGCTGGCGCGCACCGAGGCCTCCTTCATCGTGATGGAGCAGGCGCTGCAGGTGGCGGGCTACAGCACGTTCCGGCCCGATTACCCCTCGACCGAGCTTCGCATCGACCAGCTTGCGGAAGAGACGCTGCCCTTCGCCGTGCGGGTCTGCGGCGAGGCGCGCATCCATTTCGTGACCCATTCGATGGGCGGCATCCTGCTGCGCCACTGGCTGAGGGACAACCGCCCCGCCGATCTGGGCCGGGTGGTGATGCTGGCACCGCCCAACCAGGGCTCGCAGCTGGTGGACGAGCTGGGCGGGCTGGAACTGTTCCGCTGGATGAACGGGCCCGCGGGCACCGAGCTGCAGACCGGCGAAAACGGCCTGCCCGCCGGATTGCCGCCGGTCGATTTCGAGCTGGGGGTGATCGCGGGCGACCGCTCGCTCAACCCCTATTTCTCGTCGCTCATCGAAGGACCGGACGATGGCAAGGTTTCGGTCGAGTCCACCAAGGTGGAGGGCATGGCCGACCATATCACCCTGCCGGTCACGCATACCTTCCTGATGAACAACCCGCTGGTCATCGCCAAGGTGATCGAGTTCCTGCGCACCGGGCGGTTCGACCACGGGATGGACATGGGCGACGTGATCTGGCGCGATATCCTGGGAAACCGGGGCAGATGAGCCGCGCCTTGCGGCTGACGGGGGCGGAGGTGCTCACGCCCGAGGGGCTGGCGCGCGTGCCGCTGGCATTGGCCGAAGGGGTGATCGTGCCCGATGGCGCGGCGGGCGCGCGGGAGGTGGACCTTTCGGGCTTTCTGGTGCTGCCGGGGATCGTCGATGCCCATGGCGACGGGTTCGAGAAGCATCTCGCCCCGCGCCGGGGGGCGATGAAGGATCTGGGGCAAGGGCTGGTGGCGGCGGAGGCGGAGATTGCCGCCAATGGCATCACCACCGCCGTGCTCGCGCAATTCTACAGCTGGGAGGGGGGCATGCGCGGGCCGGAATTCGCCGGGCGCGTGTTCGAAGCGCTGGAGGAGGTGCGAGACAGGCTCGATACGGGCCTCGTTGCGCAGCTCAGGTTCGAGACGCCGATGCTGGCGGATTACGGCGCCATGCAGGAGATGGTGGCGCGGTTTGCCATCCCTTACGTCGTCTTCAACGATCACCTGCCGCATGAGGCGCTGGCCGCCGGGAAGCGGCCGCCGCGCCTCACCGGTCAGGCCTTGAGGATCGGGAAGAACCCCGAGGTGCATCTGGCCGACATGCAGGCCTTGCACGCGGGGATGGGCGCGGTGCCGGAGGCGCTGGACGGGCTTTGCGCGGCACTGTCTGCGCAGGGCGTGCGGTTGGGCAGCCATGACGACCGCAGCGCCGAGACCCGCGCGGCGTGGCGCGCGCGGGGTGTGCGGATTGCCGAATTTCCCGAGACGCTGGAGGCGGCGGAGGCGGCGCGCGCGGGCGGAGACGGCGTGGTGATGGGGGCGCCCAACGTGGTGCGGGGCGGCTCGCATAACGGCAATATCAGCGCGGTGGATCTTGTGGCGATGGGGCTCTGCGATGCGCTGGCCTCGGATTATCACTACCCCTCGCTCCGGCGCGCGGCGTTTTTGCTGGCGGATGCGGGGCTTTGCGAGCTGGCCAATGCGTGGCGGCTTGTCTCGGAGGGGCCGGCGCGGCTTCTGGGGCTCGAGGACCGGGGCAGGCTCGCGGAGGGACAGCGCGCGGATCTCGTGGTGATCGACGCGGGAACCCGCGACATATGCGCGACGCTTTCGGGCGGGCGGGTGACCTGCCTGCGCGGCGAGGCGGCGGCACGGTTTCTGGCGTAGATAATTGGCTTAGAAAAAGAGTTTTCATGCCTCCGGCGGGGATATTTCCGGCCAGAAGAAGCGGAGGATCAGCTCTTTTCCGGCGCGCCTGTCACGCGGTTGACGTGGCCCATCTTGCGGCCCGGCTTGACCTCGGCCTTGCCGTAGAGGTGGATCGACGTGCGGGGTTCGCGGGCGAGGGTGGCGAGCTTTTCCATGTCGTCGCCGATGAGGTTTTCCATCACCACGTCGGCGTGACGGCTGCCATCGCCCAGCGGCCAGCCCGCGACGGCGCGGATATGCTGCTCGAACTGGTCGATGGTGCAGCCCTGCTGCGTCCAGTGGCCGGAATTGTGGACTCGGGGGGCGATCTCGTTGACGACGAGGCCGCTCCGGGTAACGAAAAGCTCGACGCCCATCACGCCCACATAGTCGAGCGCGTTGAGGATGCGGCCCGCGAGGAGCACCGCATCGGTGCGCTGAGCGGTGCCGAGGCGGGCGGGCACGGTTGTGGTGCGCAGGATGCCGGCCTCGTGCAGGTTCTCGCCGGGATCGAAGCAGGCGACCTCGCCGCTCATGCCCCGCGCACCGATCACCGAAACCTCGTGGGAGAAGGCGACGAAGCCCTCGAGGATGGCGGGCTGGCCGGCCATGTCGGCGAGCGCCTGCGGGGCGTCATCGGGTGACATGATGCGGGCCTGACCCTTGCCATCGTAACCGAAGAGGCGGGTCTTGAGGATGGCGGGCGTGCCGATTTCGGCGAGGGCTTTCTCGAGGTCTTCGGCGCTCTCGACGGCGGCATAGGGGGCGGTGCCGAGGCCGAGCCCTGCGAGGAAGTCTTTCTCCGTCAGCCTGTCCTGGCTCACGCGCAGCGCCTCGCGACCGGGACGCACGGGGGCGAGGCCTTCGAGCAGGTCGAGCGCCTCGGTGGGGATGTTCTCGAACTCGTAGGTGATGACATCGGAGGCCGCGGCGAAGGCGCGCAGGGCCTCGGTGTCGTCATAGGGTTTCTGGAAGTGGTAATTGGCGACATGGCTTGCCGGGCAATCGCCGCCGGGTTCGAAGATGCATGTCTTGAAGCCCAGCCGGCTCGCGGCCACGGAGAGCATCCGGCCCAGCTGGCCGCCGCCGAGGATGCCGATGGTGGCGCCGGGGGCAAGCGGCTCAGTCATCGCGGGGCTCCTCGGGGATGGAGGCGGAAAGGGCCGTGCGCCAGCCATCGAGGCGCTCGGCAAGCGCCGCATCCTCGTTGGCGAGAATGGCCGCCGCCATCAGCCCGGCATTGGCCGCGCCCGCCTCGCCGATGGCCATGGTGGCCACGGGGAAGCCCCTGGGCATCTGGACGATGGAATAGAGGCTGTCGACGCCCGAGAGCGCGCGGGTTTGCACCGGTACGCCGATCACCGGGACGCGGGTTTTGGAGGCCATCATGCCGGGCAGATGGGCCGCCCCGCCCGCGCCCGCGATGATCGCCTTGAGGCCCCGTTCGGCGGCGGTGCGGCCATAGTCCCAGAGCCTGTCGGGGGTGCGGTGGGCGGAGACGATCTTCGCCTCGTAGGGCACGCCCAGCGCGTCGAGGATGTCGGCGGCGTGCTTCATCGTGGCCCAGTCGGACTGGCTGCCCATGATGATTCCCACTCGGATGTCTGGCATGGCTCCGGCGCCCTCCCCTGTCAAAGGAAGGCGCACTATAGCCGCGCGCGCGGCTTACGCAATGATATCCGGGAGAAGCCTGTCTTCGATCCAGGCGATGCGGTCCTTGAGGCGCAGTTTCTGCTGCTTGAGGCGCTTGATGGTGAGCGGGTCGCCCGTCTGCTTGTCCTCGAGCGCGTGGATCGCCTCGTCGAGGTCGCGGTGCTGGCGGCGGAACTCCTCGAGCTCCACGCGCAGAACCTCGTCGGATTTCATCGACAGGTCGCTAAACATGTTCATCGCGGCCGGCTCCCTGATGCTCAGCCTGACCACGATACTCCCAAACCCCCGTTTCGCAAAGCCCTTGCGCCCTTTGTGCGGCGCACCCATATTTGCCTCGAGCCTGTGCCGCCATAACGGGGCCGGGCGCCATACCGGACGGTCGCTTAACGTGAAGGACGCACCGATGACCAAGCTTTCCCTGGGGTCGCACCCCTACATGTTGGGTTTCGAGCAGCTCGAGCGGATGCTGGAGCGCAGCGCGAAGTCGGGCAACGAGGGCTATCCGCCCTTCAACATCGAACAAACCTCCGAAACCTCCTATCGCATCACGCTCGCGGTCGCGGGCTTTTCGGAAAGCGATATCGCCATAACTGTAGAGGATCGCCAGCTGGTGATCCGTGGCCGCCAACGCGACGATTCGGACACGCGCGTGTTCCTGCATCGCGGCATCGCGGCACGCCAGTTCCAGCGCAGCTTCGTGCTGGCCGATGGCGTGGAAGTGGGCGAGGCGCTGATGGAGAACGGGCTTCTGCACGTCGATCTGGAGCGCGCGCAGCCCGAAACGGTGGTGCAGACCATCAAGATCAGAAAGGGGTAAGCCATGGATACGAAATACGAGCACGGGCAGGATACGGGCCGCGCAATCGTTTACGTGCGGCCGGTGAACGTGGCCGACCTTCCGGAGGATGTGCGCGCGCAGGCCGCCGGACTGCAGACGCTCTACGCGGTGCACAATGCCGAGGGCGAGCGCCTCGCGCTGGTGCGCGACCGAACGCTCGCCTTCATGCTGGCCCGCCAGCATGACATGACGCCGGTGACCGTGCACTGATCATCGCATCGGCCCGCCCGCGCAACCTCGCGGGCGGGCGGATTCGTGGGCTGGTCAACCGCGACCCCGCCTGCCATATGTGCCCTCGAAACAGAAGCCAGAGGCAGGCCCGCATGACCCGGATCATCTCCGCTCTTTCCGAGATTTCCGAGAATTACGACGCGATGTTCGTGGACCTCTGGGGCTGCGTACACAATGGCGTGACGGCCTACCCGGAGGCCGTGGCGGCGCTGAAGGCCTATCGCGAGGCGGGCGGCATCGTTGTGCTCGTCACCAACTCGCCGCGGGCGCGCGACAGGGTGGAGCGGCAGCTGAAAACCTTCAACGTGCCCGAGGACGCATGGGACACGATCGCCACCTCGGGCGACAGCGCGCGCGCGGCGATGTTTCGCGGTGCGGTGGGCGAGAAGGTGTATTTCATCGGGCAAGATGCCGACCTGAAGTTCTTCGACCCGCTGCAGATCATCGAAGATCCGGTGGAGATTTCCCGCGTGTCTCTGAAGGAGGCCGAGGGCATTGTCTGCACCGGCCCGTTCGACCCGATGGCGCCGCTGGAGGAGAGCCGCCCCGACCTGCTTTACGCGAAGCAGAAGGGGCTGAAGCTCTTGTGCGCCAACCCCGATATCGTGGTGGACAGGGGCGAGGAGCGGGAGTGGTGCGCGGGGGCGCTGGCGCAGATCTATACCGAGATGGGGGGCGAGAGCCTCTATTTCGGCAAGCCGCACCCGCCGATCTACGACCTCGCCTATCGTCGCCTTGCCGCGCTCGGCCATGACGTGCCGCGCGACCGCATTCTCGCCATCGGCGACGGCGCGCATACGGATATCGACGGGGCGATGGGCGAGGAGATCGACAGCCTCTTCATCTCCGGAGGGCTGGCGGCGGAGGCGACCAAGACGGCGCATCAGCCAGACGCGGCGGCGCTGGAAGCCTACCTGGGGGCGGAGAGCATCAACCCCACCTACGTGATCGGGAAGCTGCGGTAGACGCCGCGCAGAGCCGCGCCTTGGCTCTGCGGATCAACCCGCACTGCTCAATCCGCCACAGCCCTTTTCCTCCTGCAAAGAATCGCTTGCTTTTCTGCGTTTGCGAAGTAATTAAGTTGCGAAAGACGTAGCGTCTTTGTATATTTTGTTACTCACCCGAATGCTCCGGAGGGTCGAATGTTGGATAATCTGCCGCGCGGCACCATCACCATCGAGGAAATCGAGATGGGCATGACCCGCCATCTGCGAAAGGTCGTGACCGACGAGGATATCGAGATGTTCGCGCAGGTTTCGACCGACCGGAACCCGGTGCATCTCGACGAGGAATATGCGCAGGATACGATCTTCGAGGGCCGCATCGCGCATGGGATGCTGACGGCGGGCCTCATCTCGGCGGTGATCGGCGAGCAGCTTCCGGGGCATGGCACGGTTTACATGGGCCAGACGTTGAAGTTTCTCGGCCCCGTGCGCCCCGGCGACATGGTGCATGCGGAGGTGGAAGTGATCGGGATCGACTATGCCAAGCGCCGGGTGCAGCTCGATTGCCGCTGCATGGTGAATGGCAAGAAGGTGCTGATTGGCGAGGCCACGGTGCTCGCGCCCACCGCCAAGTTCGACTGACGCCAGCTCAACCCCTTGAAACATAACGGAAAGGTGCACAGGTTTGGGCTGTGCCCATGCGGCATGCTATAGTCATCACCCCGAACATGAAGGGAGGACGACATGATTGACGCGATCCAAGCCACCCAACATGCCCGCGCCCTGCTCGATGCGCGCGGTGCCAAGGCGCTGGCGGAAGCCTCTCAGAAGATGAAGGACTGCGAGGAAGCAGGCCAAACCGAAGAAGCTGAGAACTGGCGCAAGATCCGAATGGCGCTCAGCGAGATGCGCGGGCCGCATCAGGGGTGAGGCTCTCCAGAAGCTCGGCATAGGAGGCGAAGCCGAACTCGGCGCCGATGGTGGCCTGCCACTGGGCCTCAAAAGCCTGTTTCATTGTCTCGGGCACGGTGGTGCCGGCGCCGCTTTGGCCAGAGGCCACCTTTGTGGCCGCGCCGCCCGGCGGCAGGCCACAGGCGGCATCGCGGGTCTTGCGCACCAGATTGTCGTCGAACTGCCCGCCATGCGCCTTCATGAAATCGAAGCCGGCCTGCCGCGTGGCGATGGCCTGCACCTCGGCCGGGTAGCCGCCCATATGCGCGGCCACCTGCGCCACCGCGCCCGGCAGATCGCGCTTCATGTGTTCGTAGCCGATCAGCAGCACCTCCTCGCGGTCGCGCACGCGCAGCCATGAGGCGGCATGGTGCCACCAGCCCTCCGCGCCGCGCGTGAGGTAGTAGCCGGAAAACTCCTCGAGGCTCACCGCGCCCGTCTCGAACCACCAGCCCTCGAAAAAACGGTAAAGCGAGAGCATGGCGTCGAGCGGGTCGCGTAGCACGACGATGTAGCGCCCGCCCTTGGGGATGTCCTCCCAAGGCAGGTGGCTCTTGAAGGCGCGGGGCTCGGCTACCTGCGGCGCCTCCAGATCGACGCCCATGTCATGCGCGAGCTCGAGCCAGGGCACGACCTCGGTGATCTCGGTGAAATCCATCGACCCGCCGCTGCGCAGCCCGTGCACAATCTGCTGCATCCACGTGGTGCCGCATTTGGAATAGGGCGAGATGAAGATATCCGTGGGCCGCGCCTTCAGCGCCAGCCCGCGCGCAACGCCTTCCGGCGTCTCGAAGCCGGTGACGGCCCGGAATTCCTCGTAGTTACGCGGCCTCTGTGCCATTGCCCGCCCCCTTGCCTGCCTGCCTCGCAGGAGCTTGCCCCGCCCGCGCGCGCCCCGCAAGCGGCAACGGCCCCTTCCCGGCTTGCGCCCGCCCCCGCTTGCGGCTACGCAAACGCCCATGCGCATTATCCGCGACTATACCTATCTCGACCCGGCAGACCGTGGCGCCTCGGTAGCCATCGGCAATTTCGACGGCGTACATATCGGCCACCAATCGGTGATCGACCTTGCGCGCAAGGCGGGTGACGAGATCGGCGCGCCCCTGGGTGTGCTCACCTTCGAGCCGCATCCGCGCGAGTATTTCGCCCCCGATGCCCCGCCCTTCCGGCTGATGAACCCCGAGGCGCGGGCGCACCGGCTGGAGAAGCTCGGCGTGGAAAAGCTCTATGAGCTGAATTTCAACGCCGCGCTCTCGGCGCTCACCCCGCGCGAGTTTGCCCAAGGCGTGATCGCCGAGGGGCTGGGCCTGCGCCACGTGGTGGTGGGCGCGGATTTCTGCTTCGGCAAGGGGCGCGCGGGCAATGCCGCCGACCTGCAGGCCTTCGGGGCCGAGTTGGGCTTCGGTGTGACCATCGCGGAGCTTCTGGAAGGGGCGAGCGGCGAGGTATCCTCCACCGCGATCCGCAACGCACTGGCCGAGGGCCGCCCCCGCGATGCCGCGAAGATGCTTGGCCACTGGCACCGGATCGACGGGCCGGTGATCGGCGGCGAGCAGCGCGGGCGGGGGCTGGGCTACCCCACGGCGAACATGTCGATCGAGGGGCTGCACCCGCCGAAATTCGGCGTCTATGCCGTGCTGGTGGATGTGCTGGACGGGCCCCACAAGGGCCATTACCACGGCGCGGCGAGCCTTGGCGTGCGCCCGATGTTCAATGGCGAGATGCCCAATATCGAAACCTTCCTCTTCGATTTCTCCGGCGATCTCTACGGCGCCAACCTTTCGGTGGCGCTGGTGGCCTACCTGCGCCCCGAGGCAACCTTCGACAGCCTCGAGGCCTTCATCGCGCAGATGGATGCCGATTGCGTGGAGGCCCGCCGGATCCTCGCCCAGCCATGACGCGCGACCCGATCAACCGCGCAGGCCTGCGCCCGCGCTTCTGGGAAACCACGCCGCTCTCGCGCATGACCCGCGCCGAATGGGAGGCGCTCTGCGACGGTTGCGGCAAGTGCTGCCTCAACAAGCTCGAAGACGAGGAGACCGGCGAGGTGGCGCTCACCCGCGTGGCCTGCCGCCTCTTCGACGACAGCACCTGCCGCTGCGCGCAATACGACATCCGCCACCAGTTCGTGCCGGAATGCATTACCCTCTCGCCCAGGAACCTCGACCGGAACCTCTACTGGATGCCCGAAACCTGCGCCTACAAGCTCCTGCATCAGGGCAAGCCGCTCTTCGACTGGCACCCGCTGATCTCGGGCACGGCCCAGACAGTGCACGATGCGGGCGTCTCGGTGCAGGGCGTGACGGTGCCCGAGTTCGAGGTGGACGAGGATGACTGGGAAGACCACCTGATCGAGGAGCCCGGCGCATGAATTTCGCCTCCGACAATTGCGGCCCCGCCCACCCGGAAGTGATGGCGGCACTCACGGAAGCCAACCGGGGCTTCGCGCCGTCCTATGGGGCCGACGCGCTGATTGAGGAGGTGCGGGAGCGCATCCGCACGCTCTTCGAGGCGCCCGAGGCGGCGGTTTATCTCGTGGCGACGGGCACGGCGGCCAACGCGCTGGCGCTGGCGGTGCTCTCGCGGCCGTGGCAGACAGCGTTCTGCACGCCGCTCGCGCATATCCACACCGACGAGTGCAACGCGCCCGAATTCTACAGCGACGGCGCCAAGCTGACGCTGGTGGGCGAAGGCGACAAGATGACGCCTGCTGATCTGGAAACCGCGATCGGCGGCTGGACCAAGGGCGATGTGCATGTGCCCCAGCACGGACCGCTGGCACTCACGCAGGCCACCGAGCGCGGCCATGTCTACAGCTGCGCCGAACTCTCCGCCCTCACCGATATCGCCCGCGCCCATAACATGCCCACCTACATGGATGGGGCGCGCTTCGCCAATGCGCTCGTGGCGCTCGGCTGCACGCCGGCGGAGATGACATGGCAGGCCGGTATCGAGGCGGTGAGCCTCGGCGGCACCAAGAACGGCTGCATGGGCGTGGAGGCGGTGATCTTCTTCGACCCCGAACAGGCGTGGGAATTCGAGCTGCGACGCAAGCGCGCGGCGCATCTCTTCTCCAAGCACCGCTATCTCTCGGCACAGATGCTGGCCTATCTGGAGGGCGATCTCTGGCGGCGCTCGGCGCGCACGGCCAATGACAAGGCCGCGCGCCTCGCCGAGGGCCTCTCTGCCGTTCCCGGGGCAACGATCCTTGGGACGCCCGAGGTCAACATGATCTTCGCCACCCTGCCCCGCGCCACCCACCAGCGCCTCAAGGCCGCTGGCGCGCAATACGGGCTCTATGACGGCCCGCTGGAGAGCGGAGATGCCGACGCACCGCTCATGATGCGGCTCGTCTGCGACTGGTCGATCCCGGACGCGGAGATCGACCGGTTTCTCGCCATCGCGGCAGGCTGATGACGCGAGCGAGTGGCGCCCGCGGAAAGTGAGTATTTGAGCCAAGAAGAAGCCGGGCGCGCTTCTTCTTGGGCGAAATACTCCCGCCGGAGCCTGGAAGACTCCTGCGCCTCACGCCTCGTCGAGAAACCGCCGGATCTCTTCGGCCACCTGCCGTGCGTGGGTGATGGGGGCCATGTGGCCCGCCCCCTCGATCACGCGCCGCCGCGCATCGGGCAGGCGCGCGGCGAGCCCCTCGGTGATGGCGGAGATGATCGGGGGCGAGGTGCTGCCCTCGATCAGCAGAACCGGGCAGGCGACGCGCGCCAACCGTCCCGGCGCCAGCATGCCGCCCGCATCCTCGTAGAGCGCCGCGCGCCCGGCGGCGACGAGATACATCTGGCTCGCGAGATGGTTCTTCTGTGCCTCGGGCAGCGTCTCCCACGCGGTGCCATCGCCCCAGTTGCCGGTGAAGGCGCGGGCGGCGGCGCGCATGTCTCCCGCCTCCATCGCGTCGCGAAACGCCGCGTCGCGCGCCTGCTCCTCAGCGCGCATTTCGGGATGATCGGCGAAGGCCACGGCGAAGAAGACGGGCTCGATCAGAGTGAGCGAGCGCACCAGTTCGGGCCGCTCGACGGCGAGGCGCAAGGCCAAGGTGGCGCCGAAGGAATGGCCGATCAGATCGGTGGGCGCGTCGAGGAAGCTCGCGGCGATCTCCGCCGTGCGCTGCTGGATCTCGCCATCCTCCGCCCAGGCGGCGCTGCGGCCATGGCCGGGCATGTCGAAGGCGGTCATCGCAAGGCGCGGCGCGAGTTCGGAGGCCATCTGCGCCCAGCTGCCGGAATGCGCCAGCGAGCAATGGATGAGAAGCGCTGGCCGCGCCCCACCTTCTCCATAACGCGTCCAGTAGGTCGGAAACCCCGCCTGTTCGGTCACCGGCATCGGATGAGGCTCAGAGCTTGCCCGCGAGATGCAGATCGAGATCCTCGAGCCTGTCCTGCCCCCAGAAGCTCTGGCCGGTATCGACCACGTAGAAAGGGGCGCCGAAAACGCCCGCCGCCACTGCCTCCTCGAGATTGGCGGCATAGGTTTCCGCCCCGCTCAGAAGGCCGCGCTCGGCGAGGGACGGGTCGAAGCCCGCATCCGCAAGGCGCTCCCTGATCACCTCGTCCTCGGCGATGTCGCGGTCTTCGGCCCAGACGGCGCGCAGGACCCCGTGCACGAGCGCGCCGAGGTCGCCGCCGCCCGCAGCCTGCGCCGAGATGATCGCGTAGGAGGACGGCGCGGCATTGGTGGGCCAGTGGGCGGGCTGCATGTTGAGCGTCATCCCCGCCTTCTTCGCCTGCCGGGGCAGATCCTGCGCGCGGTAGGCCATGCGGCTCGGGTGCCGCTCTTTCGGCGGCGTGCCGCCCGTACGCGGGAAGAGAGCCATGATGTCGAGGGGCTTGTAGGTGATGGTGGCGCCATGACGCCCTGCGATCTCCTCGAGCCGCGTGCCGGCGAGATAGGCGAAGGGCGAGAGGGTCGAAAAATAATAGTCGATATGGGCCAATTCGATCACCTTGTTCCGCGCCATTGCTTTGCCAGACGTTACGCCCATGCTAAGCGGTGTCACGTCACGATTCTGTCATCTCGACCACCCGGGGACCACTCTCATGCCGACAACGCCCGAGCCGAAACTGATTTCCGGCAATGCGAACCTGCCGCTCGCCAATGCCATCTGCCGCCGCATGTCGATGCATCGCGGCACCCGGCTGGGGCTGGTCGACGCGAGGGTGGAGCGCTTCAACGACCAGGAGATCTTCGTGGAGGTCTTCGAGAACGTGAGGGGCGAGGACATGTTCATCATCCAGTCCACCTCGAACCCGGCCAATGACAACCTGATGGAGCTGCTGATCATGGCCGATGCGCTGCGGCGCTCCTCGGCCCGGCGCATCACCGCCGTGATCCCCTATTTCGGCTATGCACGGCAGGACAGGCGCACCAAGGCGCGCACGCCGATTTCGGCCAAGCTCGTGGCCAACATGATCGTGGAGGCGGGCATCGAGCGGGTGCTGACGATGGACCTGCATGCCGCCCAGATACAGGGCTTCTTCGACATCCCGGTGGACAACCTCTACGCCTCGCCGGTCTTCGCGCTAGACATCCAGACCCAGTTCAAGGGCGATCTGGACAACGTGATGGTGGTGAGCCCCGACGTGGGCGGCGTGGCCCGCGCGCGCGAGCTCGCCAAGCGGATCGAGGCGCCGCTCGCCATCGTCGACAAACGTCGCGAGAAGGCAGGCGAGGTTTCCGAGATGACGGTGATCGGCGATGTCTCCAACAAGATCTGCATCATCATCGACGACATGTGCGACACCGCCGGCACCATGTGCAAGGCCGCCGAGATCCTGCTGGAGAACGGCGCGCGCGAGGTGCATGCCTAAGTGACCCACGGCGTGCTGTCCGGCCCGGCGGTGGAACGGATCACCAACTCCAAGCTGAAATCCATGGTGATCACCGACACGATCGCCGCAACCGATGCTGTGAAAACCACCCCCAATATCCGCATCATCCCCACCGCGCCGGTCTTCGCGCAGGCCATCCTGAACATCTGGAACGGCACTTCGGTCTCTTCGCTCTTCGAGACACCCACGCTGGAGCCGATCTACGAGGGCCAGTTCGGAAGCTGATCCCGCGCGCGCCGGCACCCTGCTTCTTCTTGTTGCAAATACCTTTTTCCGGGCAGGCAGCCCGGGCCTCGGGCCCGGCGGGGCTCAGTAGAGCTGCCAGTCGTCCTCGTCGGGCAGGGCGCCGAATGCGATCCAGCGCACCCGGGCACGGGCCACGCGGGTGTCGCCCCAGGTTCGGAAGACCACCTCGAATCCTTTCTGCGTGATGCCGTCGGCGCTGAGGTCGGCGCGCGCATTGCCGCCGCTGTCCATGTCCCACATCGAGAGCGAGACATGCACCGCCGGCACCTCTCGAAAGGGCCGGGAGAAGGCGATGGCGAGGCGGCGCTCGCGGGGGCCCTCGCCCGTCCACATCTCGCCGTTCTCCTCGAAATCCGAGAAGAGAAGCTCGTCGCCCTGGTCGATCCCGATGGTTCGGCCCGTAATCGTCTTCATTGTCGTCCCGTGCTACAAAGGCTGGCAGCGTTTATGCGCAATCGGGCGGGGGAACACAACAAATCAGCGTGGCCCTAAACGCGAAAGGCCCCGCCGTGGCAGGGCCTTTCCGAAGTCTTTATCGCCAGCCGGAGATCAGTGGGCGGAAAGCCCGATCTCGTCGCCCACCGCCACCATGTCGGCCAGAAGCTTGGCGGCTTCGTCCACCGGGCCGGGCTCGTTCTGGTAGGTTTCCTGCGCCTTCTTCAGGCGGGCATTGGCATCGGCCACCAGCGCCTTGAACTCTTCGGCGGTGATGTCGTCGCGCGGGATGGCGCGCTCGGCCAGAACCGAAATGCTCTCGGGGTTGATCTCGGCGAAACCGCCGGTGACCACGTATTCCTTTGTGCCGTCCGCCGCGACCACGCGCAGCAGGCCGGGGCGCAGCGAGGTGATGAGCGGCGAATGCGCCGGCATCGCGGTCAGATCGCCATCGGCGCCGGGGATCTGCACCTCCTTGGCCTCGACCGACGCGAGAAGCCGCTCGGGGCTCACGAGATCGAATTGCACTGTGTCA
>JAVKDQ010000051.1:0-17025 GCA_040222155.1 Roseovarius sp. | reverse complement strand
CTATTACCTCGGCGGTTGGCGCATGGCGCTTCTGGCCGGCGGCACCTTTCTCTGGACGGCGTTGATGGGGCAGTGGGAGATCACCATGCAGACCCTCTCGGTGCTGGCCGTGGCCGCGCCGATGGGGTTCTTCATCGGCCTTGTCGTCGGCATCGCGGCATGGAAATGGAAGGCGTTCGACACGGCGATCAAGCCCGTTCTCGCGGTGATGCAGACGCTGCCTTTCTACACCTACCTGCTGCCGGCGGTGATCTTCTTCAAGGTGGGGCCCACGGCGGGGGCCATCGCCACCACGATCTATGCGACGCCGCCCATGATCCTGATGACGACGATCGGCCTCAAGAAGGTTTCGCCCGAGATCGTGGAGGCGGGCAAGATGTCGGGCTGCACGCGGTGGCAGATGCTGACGCGGGTCTTCATCCCCTCGGCGCGCACAGAGATTCTCGTGGGCGTGAACCAGGTGATCATGCTCTGCCTCGCGATGGTGGTTCTGACCGCCTTCATCGGCATGCCCGGCCTCGGCGGCAAGCTGCTGGCGATGATGAACAGCTTCAAGCTGGGCCGCAGCCTCGAGATCGGCATCACCATCGTGCTCGTGGCGATCATGCTCGACCAGATGTCGAAGGCATGGGTGCACAAGCTGCCCGAGCATTTCGAGCGCGGCACGCCGTGGTATCTGCGGCACAAGTATGCGCTGCTCGCGGGCGGGCTCTTCCTGCTCTTCCTGGGCCTTGCGCAATTCGTCGAGATCCTCAACGAGGTGGGCCGCCGCCAGTCGCTCTCGATGGGCCGCGAGATCGACGGGGCGATCAAGGGCTTTCTCGCGCTTGACGCCATCCAGGCCATCACCGGCACCATCCGCTACGTGCTGAACGTGTGGGTGCTGGTGCCCTTCCGCGACGCGCTTCTGTGGATACCCACGCCCGCCTTCATCCTCTTCATGGTGGCCTTCGCGTGGAGCCTCGGCGGCAAGCGCCCGGCGATCTACGCCGCCATCTTCTTCTCGCTGGTGGCGCTCTCGGGTTGGTGGGATCGCTCGGTGATCACGCTCTACTCGGTGATCGCGGCGGTCTTCATCTCGATGCTCTTCGGCATTCCGATCGGCATCTTCGCGGCCCGCTCGGAGAAATGGGCGAACCGGATCCTGCTCGTCTGCGACACGGCGCAGACCTTCCCGAGTTTCATCTACCTTCTGCCCGCGATCATGCTCTTCGGCATCACCGACACCACCGTGGTGCTCTCGATCGTGATCTTCACCATGGTGCCGCTCACCCGCTACACCATCGAGGGGCTGCGCAACGTTCCCGCCGAGATGACCGAGGCCGCCGACATGTCGGGCGCGACCAAGCTGCAGAAGCTGCTCACCGTGCAACTGCCGCTCGCGCTGCCCACGCTCGCGGTGGGCTTCAACCAGGCCATCATGTTCGCCTTCTTCATGGTGATCATCGCCGCCTTCATCGGCACGCAGGACCTCGGCCAGGAGCTGCAGCGCACACTTGCGGGCACCGACCTTGGAAAGAACTTCGTGCTGGGCATCAACGTGTCGCTGATGGCGCTCACCTTCGACATGGCGATCACCAGCTGGGCCAACAAGCGCAAGAAGGCGCTGGGGCTGTGAATGAAATGGCCGCAACCGCCCGCTGCGCCCCCTGAGGGGTGCCGGCGGGGGCGATATTGCATCTTGCCACGGGGCAGGCCATATCGCGACGAACGCGCCCGGTTCGCCGGCCGGCCCAGCCCGGCCCGGCAGTAAGGAGACCAGAGATGACTGTGCCGGCCCAGCAGGCGAAGTTGCTCGAGTTCGGGCAAAGGGTGCGCGCGCGCCGCAAGTTGTTGCGCCTTTCCATCCGCAGGCTCGCCGAAGACAGCCAGATTTCGCCCAGTTATCTCTCGGCCATCGAGAGCGGGCGCAACCCGGCCACCGGGCGGCCGCCGGAGCCGTCGATCGGGGTTGTCGAGCGGCTGAGCAAGGCGTTGGGGCTCACCGGCCCGGTCTTCGCCGCAGATGACGAGACACAGGGCGGCTGCTGCTGCCACGGCAATCACGTGCTGCTCTACCGGCTCGACGACGAGCGCCGGGATCTGATCGAGATCCTGCAGATGGCCTTTGGCGGCGAGGTGGCGCAATGGCTCTGCATCTCCGACCCGCGCCGCGCGCCGGAAAGCCGTGAGGGGGTGATCGCGTGGCAATGGCCTTTCGGCCGGTTTCCCTATCCCGACACGTTCCTCGTGCCAGACCGGATCTGCGACGCGCTGGAGACGCAGGTGAAGGGGCTGGCCGGGCGCGTGACCGCCGCCGATTACGGGCTCGTCATCGCCGATTGCTCGGCGGTGATGCGCTGGATGATCAACCCGGAGGCGGAGATCGATTACGAAGAGCGTTGGGTGGAGCGCTCTACCGATATTCTCACCCGCCATGTCGGGCGCGCCCCGCAAGCCAATGTCTGCGTCTATCTGCACCGCGATCTCGAGGCGCTCGACGGCAAGATAGACGTGCTGGGTGCGATCCTGAGCCTGTTCGAAACCCACGCGCGCACCTTCGTGGTCGACCCTTCGGGCGCCGTGCTGAGCGGGCCCGAGGCGATGTCGGCGATTCTCGCCGAGAGCCGTCCGAGCGGGGTGAGCAGCTCGGCATGGCGCACGCTTTGCGGGGCGGCGGCGCGCAGCTACGCGGGCTGAGCGCGGCGCGCGTGGAGGCTCGTGGCTGCGGTCACGGATCGATCGGGTTGTCGCCGGTATAACTCCAGCGATAGGCCGGCGGGGTCGGGCCCTTGTTGCGCCCGCCCTGGTTCATCTGCTCCCAGGCGTGGGCGATGAAGCCGACCGAACGCGAGAGGCAGAAGAGCCCGCGCGCCAGCGGCCCGGCAAAACCCAGCTCCGCATAGATCACCGCCGTGGCGCCATCGATGTTCATCGGCACGGGCTTGCACTTGCGGCTGTTCAGCTCCTGCTGGATGGCGCGGCCGATCCGGGCGAAGCGGCCGCTCACGGTTCCGGCCTGCGCGGCCTCGTCGACCAGCGCCAGAAGGCGCGGCGCGCGTGGGTCTTCGGGCTTGTGGAAGCGGTGGCCGAAGCCGGGGATGAAGCGCGTGCGCTCGGCCTGCCAGCGGTCGATCATTGCCGCCGTGGCGGCCTCGAGCGGCTGACCCGCGGCGGTGGCCTCGTCGATCCAGCCGTAGAGCTCGACCGCCTGCTCGCCGGCGCCGCCATGCACATCGTCGAGCATGTTGACGGCGGAGGCCATCGCGCCGTTCATCCCCAGCCCGCAGGTGACCGCCATGCGCGCCACGGCGATGGAGGGCGCCTGCGGCCCGTGATCGACCGCCGCCACCAGCGCGCATTCTAGCAGCCGGGCCTCCTGCTCCGAGGGCAAGGCGCCGCGCGTCATCAGCCAGATCATCTGCGGAAAGCTCACCGTGCCGATCAGCTGCTCGACGGGCGTGCCGCGAAACCGGATCTGGCCGGGGGCCATGTCGATGATGGCGGTCGACCACCAATCGGCCACGTCTGATCTGCTGCCGCTCATATCGCGCCATCCTCCATCAGGCTGTGCAACTCGTCTTCCGAAAGGCCCAGCCGGCCCCATATCTCGGCATTGTGCTCGCCGAGGCGCGGCGGCGGCGCTTCGGTGGCCGGGGCCGCGCCATCGAGCTTGATGCCGGTGGTCACCACCTCGATGTCGCGGTCGATGCCCGGCACCTGCGGGAAGCGCCGCAGGAAGCCGCGCCCGGCCACCTGCGGCATGGCGAGAATCTCCGGCACGGTGAGCACCGCGCCCGAGGGCACGCCGATGCGGTTGAGCTCCTTCGCCCAGTCGCGGGCGGGGCGGGTCTTGAGCACCACCTCGAGCTCGGCCTTGAGCGCCGCGCGGTTGCGCTTGCGGTCTTCGCGGGTGGCGTATTCGGGCCGGGTCTGCAAGGCCTTGAGGCCGAGGTGATCGGTCAGCAGCAGCCACTGCTCATCCTTGTTGGCAGCGATGTTGATGAGCCCGCCCTCGGCCTCGAAGGCGCCGGAGGGGGCCGATGTGGGGTTCTCGTTGCCATGCGCCACGGGCTCGACGCCGCCGATGAGATAGTTCGAGACGACCCAGCCCAGCGTGGCCAGCACGGATTCGAGCATCGAGACATCGATGAAGGTGCCGCGCGGGTTGGCGTTGAGCGCGGAAGCCACGGCGAAGGCGGCGGTGATGCCGCCCACCGTATCGGCCACCGGGAAGCCCACGCGCAGCGGCCCGCCTTCCGGGTCGCCGGTGATCGACATGACGCCCGAGGCGCCCTGGATGATCTGGTCGTAGGCGGGGCGGTGCACCCACGGCCCATCCTGCCCGAAGCCCGAGATCGCGCAGTAGATCAGCCGGGGGTTCACGGCCTGCAGCGTCTCGTAGCCCACGCCCAGCCGGGTCATCACGCCGGGGCGGAAGTTTTCCACCACCACGTCGGCGGTCTCGACCAGCCGGAGAAAGAGCGCCTTGCCCTCCGGGTGCTTGAGGTTGACGGTGACGGATTTCTTGCCGGCGTTCTGGGCGAGAAAGGAGATCCCCATGCCCTTCTTGTTGAGCTCGGCATCCGAGCCCAGTTGCCGCGCCAGATCGCCCTTGCCCGTGGCCTCGACCTTGATCACCTCGGCGCCCATATGCGCGAGGTGGTGGCAGCAGAACGGCCCCGCGAGCACGTTCGTGAGGTCGAGAACGCGGATGCCTTCAAGCGGTTTTTGCATGGCGGGACCTCCAGAAATCGAATGCGCCGATGGCGAGGATCGCGGCGCCGCCCGCGACGCTCGTGAGCATGCCCGGCAAGAGGATAACGGCGGCGGCCACGACGAGCGCGAGGCGCAGCGGCCAGACGAGCGGGCCGAAGAGATGGCCTGTTTGCGCCGCCGCGAAGGCCACGATGCCCGCGAGCAGGAAGGGCAGGTAGAGCGCCGCGTCGAGCAGGCCGGTGCCCTGTGTGCCGATCATGATCTCGGGGTGATAGATCCATGCGATGGGCAGGATGAAGCCCACCGCCGCGAGCCTCAGCGCGGTGAGGGCGAGCATGATGGGATTTTCCCTTGCGATGGCCGCCGCCGCGAAGATGGCGAGCGCCACCGGCGGGGTGATGGCCGAGAGCACGGCGTAATAGAAGACGAACATGTGCGCCGCCAGTTCCGACACGCCCAGCTCCATGATCGCCGGGCCGGCCACGAAGATCACCATCAGGTAGGAGGCGGCGGTGGGCAGGCCCATGCCGAGCACGATCGAGCAGAGCGCGGCGAGGATCAGCGCGGCCATGAGGTTCTCTTGGCCCAGCGCGGTGATCTCCTGGTTGAGCTTGATGCCGAGCCCGGTGGAGGTGATCGCGGCGATGACGATGCCGATGGCCGCGCAGGAGACCATCACCGAGAGCCCGTCGCGCCCGCTGTCGACAACGAGGAGCGGCCAGTCGCGGGGGGCGAGGCGGGTATCGGGCAGAAGCATCGCCACGGCGAGGATGGTGCCGCTGGCCACGAGCCCCGAATAGGTGGCCGGAAAGCCGCTGAAGAGCAGCATGAGCAACGTGCCGAAACCGAGCAGCAGCACCGCGGCGCGGCTCTTCATGCGCCTGTCCCATTTCGGGGCCTCCATGGCGAGCGGCGCGATGTCGAGCCGCGCGGCCTCAAGCCCCACGGTGGTGGAGAGCGCGAAAAGGTAGAGGAAGGCCGGCACGATCGCCGCCATCATGATGGTGATGTAGGGGATGCCGGTGACATCCGACATGATGAAGGCGCCCACGCCCATCACCGGGGGCATGATCTGGCCCACGCAGGAGGCGGTGGCCTCGACCCCGCCGGAGAAGCGGCCCGAATAGCCCGAGCGCTTCATCATCGGGATGGTGAGCACGCCGGTGGAGGCCACGTTGGCCGGCGCCGAGCCGTTGATCGAGCCGAAGAGCGCCGAGGCGATGATGGCGCATTGCGCCGGCCCCGAGCGCTGCTTGCGGGTGAGGATCAGCGCGATGTCGTTGAAGAACTCGCCAGCGCCGGTCATCCTCAGCGCCACGCCGAGGATCACGAAGACCAGCACGATATCGACCACCGAGCCGAGCGCCACCCCGAAGATGCCGCGATAACCATAGGAGATCTCCAGCACGCGGTTGAGCGAGAAGGGGCGGTGCGCGAGCAGGCCGGGCATGTAATGGCCGAAGAAGAGATAGACGAGGGCCAGAAGCACCACCGAGGTGAGCAGCCACCCCTCGACCCGGTGCGCGCCCATCAGCACCACGAAGGAGCCCACGCCGTAGCACCAGAGATCCATCCGGTTGGGCAGGCCCTCGCGGTTGGCGGCGATGGCGTCGTATTCGGAAGTGTAATAGAAATAGGCGAAGCTCGCCGCGCCGATCAGTACGAGGTTCAATGCGAGATCGAGCGCGGTGCGGCGCCCTTCGGCATCCTTCAGCGCGGGTTTCAGCGCGAAGACGGCCACCAGCCCGAGCCAGAGCGCCGTACCATATTGCACCTGCGAGGGAAAGCGCCCGGCCAGCTGGGTGTAGACGATGAAGACCGGGATCAGGGCAGCGGCCACGAGCCCGAGCCATTGCATCGCCAGAAAGGCGGGCCGGTCATCGGCCTCCTTCGGCAGCAGGATCCGGGTGATGTCTGTCGCTGCGGCCATCATGGCGCCCGCTCCTCACTTGGCTTTGCGTCTCCGGCAGGCGTGCCGCCGGGCGAGGGTGGGGAGGCGGCAGGGCGCATGGCGCGCCCCGTCGCCCGGGCGGCTCAGAGGCGGCCCACTTCTTCGTAGTAGCGCCGGGCGCCGGGGTGCAGATCGGCCGAGATCGAGGTGAGCGCGTCTTCCAGCGTCACGAGCGAGAGCGCGGCGGAGGCGCCGTTGACCGTGGCGATGTTCTCCCAGAGCGCCTTGGTCAGCTGGTAGACGGTTTCCTCGTCGAGGTCGTTGCGCACCATGATCTGGTAGGGGAATGTCCAGAAATAGGCATCCTCGGCCACAACGCGACCCTCGTAGGCGGCCTCGATCGAGGCGGCGGGCACTTTCTTGTAAACGTAGTAATCGCCGTTGGAGATGGTTTTCTGGAAGTCGGCCAGCGTGGCCGGGTCGGGCGAGACGAAGCGCAGCGGCATCTGGCGCGAGGCGTTGTCGATCACCGCGGTGGGAATCGAGCCCCAGACGAGCGTGGCGTCGAGCGTGCCGGCGGCCATCTGCTCGAGCGCGGGGCCGTATTCGAGCGCCTGCGCGTCGACCTGCCCGTCGATGCCGTGGATGCCGAAGAGAACCTCCGTCACCTTGCCGGCATTGCCGCCCGGGCGCCCGGTGCCCACCTTGTGCCCCGCGAAATCGGTGAAGCTCTTGATGTCGCCCTCGGCGGGCGCGACGTATTGCGCCATGCCCACGGGCAGGGCGAGCACCGCGCTCATGTTCTTGTAGCCCTCGCGCAGGCTCTCGGGATCCTCGGTATACTTGCCGGTGCCGCCCACCGCGTCGAGGTAATGCGGGGCGCCCACGCCCACCATGTCCACCTCGCCCTGCGCGGCCTTGCGCATGCCGGCCACGGTGCCGTTCTCGACAACCGTCATCGAAAGCCCCGCCTCGCGGGCGATGCCCGACCAGACGACGCCCAGCTGGTAGTCGTCCGACGTGGTGGAGACGCCGCTGAAGACGATCTCCTGCGCCAGCGCGGCG
Organism: Roseovarius sp.; assembly: GCA_040222155.1. Classification (GTDB taxonomy): domain Bacteria; phylum Pseudomonadota; class Alphaproteobacteria; order Rhodobacterales; family Rhodobacteraceae; genus Roseovarius. The sequence goes on along the minus strand of JAVKDQ010000051.1, from coordinate 9,371 downwards.
GTGCCGGCGAGCGCGAGGGCGGTGGAAAGCGCGAAGGCGCGGACTGAAAAGGTCATTGAAGTCTCCTCCCGAGAGGCGTTCTATTAGACAGAACGCTATTGCAACTAACAGAATGATATGCTACGATTCCCGAAACCTGTCAAGAAAGGCGTGAGGGAGAGGCGCATGGCCGAGGCAAAGGGCGTTGAGGCGGTAGACCGCGCATTGCGGATCCTCGAGTGTTTCGCACCCGACCGGCCGGAGCTGGCGCTGGCGGATCTCGCCAACGCCACCGGCTTCTACAAGAGCACCATCCTGCGGCTTGCGGTTTCGCTGGAGAATGCGGGCTATCTCGTGCGCGGCGCCTCGGGCCGGTTCCGGCTCGGCCCGACCACCTGGAGGCTCGGCTCGGCCTATCGGCAGAGCTTCGACCTCTCCGAGATCCTGAGGCCCGAGCTCAAGCTGCTCTCGGATGCCACCGGAGAGACCGCCTCCTATTACATCCGCGAGGGCGACGTGCGGGTTTGCCTCTACCGGAGCGAGCCGGCGCGGGCGATCCGGCATTACATCGTCGAAGGGGCAAGCATGCCGCTCGATCTGGGCGCGAGCGGCAAGGTGCTGCGGGCCTTTTCGGGCAACGAGGCGGAGGCCGACCCGCAGATCGTGGCGCAGGGCCACGCGGTATCGCGCGGGGAGCGCGACCCCGAGGTTGCCGCCATCGCCGTGCCGGTGTGCTCTGCGCGGGGCCGCCTGCTGGGGGCGCTTGCCGTTTCCGGCCTGATCACCCGCTTCGGAGAAGACCGCGTGCCGGCCCTTCTCGAGGCGCTCGAGAAAAGCCGCGGCCGCCTCGCCGAGAAGATCGCCCGCTGACCGGAAAGGATGCCGGATGTCGCTCTACCCGCCGCCGCAAACCCTCAACGCCCCTGTCTGGACGACGCTTCCGGAGCGCTTCCGCATCCGCGACACTTCGCCCGAATGGGCCGCCGCCAACAAGCCGGGCCGTCAGATCGACAGCTTTCTCGAAGGCCCGAGCTTCGACCGCGCGGGCAATCTCTGGGTGACGGATATTCCCTACGGCCGTATCTTCCGCATCTCGCCCGAGGGCGCGTGGGAGCTTGTCACGCAATATGACGGCTGGCCCAACGGGCTGAAGATCGACCGCGACGGCGCGATCTGGATCGCCGATTACAAGCGCGGCATCCTGCGGATGGGCCCGCAGGGCGGCACGCCCGAGCCCGTGGTCACGCATCGCCATTCAGAGCATTTCCGGGGCTGCAACGACCTCGTCTTCGACAGCCGGGGGCGGCTCTATTTCACCGATCAGGGGCAGAGCGGGATGCACATGCCCAACGGGCGGGTCTATCGCCACGATCCCGCCAGCGGGCGGCTCGACCTGCTCATCGATACCGGGCCAAGCCCGAACGGGCTTGTTCTGAACGAACACGAAGACGCGCTCTACGTGGCGATGACGCGGGGCAATTCGGTGTGGCGGCTGCCGCTGATGGCGGATGGCACCGCCTCGAAGGTGGGGGTGTTCGTGCAGCTTTCGGGCGGGCTTTCCGGCCCCGACGGGATGGCGCTCGATGCCGAGGGCGGGCTCTGGGTGGCCCATGCGGGCAACGGGTGTGTCTGGGGATTTTCGCGGCTCGGCGCGCCGCTCTGGCGGGTGATCAGCGCCACCGGCCTCACCACCACCAACATCGCCTTCGGGGGCGAGGGCGGGCGGAGCCTGTTCATCACCGAGTCGGATACCGGCAACATCCTGCGGGCCGAGGTGCCGGTGGCGGGCAGGCCGATGATGTCGCACGCGGGATAGGCTCGCGCCCTCAGAGTTTCTCCGGCCCCTGGCCCGGCCCCTGATCCAACGTGTGGCCGGAGGGCGGCGCGCGCAGCTCCTGGCTCACGCTTTCGAGCCAGTTGCGCGCGCTGTTGATGTTGGAGAGCGCCAGATCGACCTTCTGCGCCGGGCTGCGCCGCCCGAGGGGCTTCGGGATCGAGCCTTCGCGGATCTTCTGCAACTGCGCGAGCGGCACCGCCGGGTTGACCGCGAGGATGGTCTGCTGGATGCGCTGTGTCTCGTCCATCGGGCCCACGCCCAGCTCTTCGCGCAGAAGCTGCTCGCAGAGCGCGTATTGGCGCAGCGCCAGCGGGCGGTTGCCGTTGTGATAGTGGCAGCGCATCATCTCGCGATGCACGTTCTCCATCAGCGGGTCGAGCGCCAGAAGCTCACGCCCGAAGGTGAGCACATTGTGCCATTCCTGCCGGACCATGCTCGCCTTTAACATGTATTCCAGCGCGGCGATATGCTGTGCCCTGAGGCTCTCGCGCCAGAGCAGGCACCAATCGGAATAGACGCTTTCGAGCAGGTCGCCGGTATAGGCCTCGATGGCCTTGCGCACCTGCCTGAGCTCGGCATTGCCCGCATCCTCCGGCAGGATGGAGTTGATCACCTGCATCGCCGTCTCGAGCCGGTCGACATCTATCAGGTGGTCGGGCTGGCGGTTGTAGCCGATCTCCGAGGGCGTGCGGTGGAAGGCGGCCGCCACGTCGATGCCCACCGCCTCGAGCGACCGGCAGACGCGCCACAATTCGGTATTGAGCGCCTTGCGGCCCCGGTCTTCCGGAAGGTGCGGCCAGAAGCTCTCGGCGATCTGCGAGCGGTGAAAGCTGCGATCGGCCTCGAGGAAGAGAAAGGCCAGAAGCTCCTCGCCCCGCTTCGTCTGGATATCGGCGTAATGCCCGGTGTTTCCACAGACGGAGAGGCGACCGAGCACCGAGATATGAATCATGCCGAAACCCCGCCGGAAAAAGAATGTCGAAAAACAGGGACAAGAACGCAAAAGAGCACGAAAACCGCTTGTTAAGCGTTTCATGCTCTCCGATTCGCTGCAATTTATGGTGGTGCGACAGGGGCAGGCTGGCGGATTGTCGCTTACGTCACGTCAACCGCCCGCCCGCACTGCCTTGCCACGCCGCCCGGTCAGGGTTGCCGCAGGTTGAACACCATCTCGTGCTCCTGCCGGCTCTCGCCCTCTCCAACGGCCACCTTGTAGCCCGCATCCTCGATGTCATAGCCCTTCTGCATGGCGATCAGCAGCACCGCTCCGAAGGTGGCGAAGCCGAGCGCCACGCAGGTGGCGGCGATGAGGGCGATGGAGACAGCGACGATGGCGGCAACCTCCACACCTGTCAGGAACGGCCGGGCGAGGCCGGGCATGTGCGCCTGCCCGGTGGCGAACTCCTCGATCCGCCCGCCACGCGCCACGACCTGGTTGCGGAAGGTCTCCACGAGCGGGCCGCTCACCGCCACGTCCACCGGCGCGTCCTGGTCGATCAGGCGGCGCATCCGGGTATGCGAGCCGGGCTCGGTGATATGCGTGGTCACCGGCGGTGGCGTGCCGTCGGGAGAGGCGTAGACGCGCAACCGGAAGGTGACATTGCCCATCGGCTTGGGATGGAACCACTTGACCGTGATCCGCACCCGCCCGGTGGCCCCGCGCGCGGGCATCGCCTCGATATCCGCGCCCGAGAGCGTGGCGGCCTCCGGCGTGGCCAGATCGACGAGGCTGAGGCGCAAACCCTGCGGGATCTCCACCTCGAAACTCTCGGTGCCGCGCTCCACGCCGGGGATCTGCAGAAACCCCTCGGCGGCGGCAAAGCTGCGCTGCTCGTCGAGGATCACGGGGTTGCCGTTGGGGCCTGCGGGAACGGCTTCGGCTCCGGGAGCGCCTTCCGGAGCGGAGAGGCTGTGCGCCCCTCCGCCAGCGACCCCGGGCGAAGCCGCTACGGAAAAAGCGAGTCGACGAAGGCCTGTGCCTCCTGCGGCGAAGACCCGCCCGCGATGGCCTCGGCGATCATGCCCTCGCGCAGTTCCGCCATCTGCCCGGCGGCCTCCGTGCCGAAGGCGCGCCCGCGCGGCGCGGTGCGATAGCTGAAGCTCGTGCTCGTTTCGGCCTGCTGGCCGTAGAGCTCGATGAGGCTCGCCACCGGAACGCCTACGCTGATGCCGACCTCGAAGGTATAGCCCAGCTCCGCGCCCGCGGGCGTGTAGATCTTGTGCGCGCTGATCGGCACGTCGAGCAGGCCCTCGTCGAACCAGCCGATCGTGGCGACCGAGACACCGATCATGCGGCTTTCGCCGCCGAAGGCATGATGGTCGCCGCGCACCACGGTCAGCTGCGCCGAGGCCCCTGCGCTTGCGATCCAGCCCATGATCCGCGACCGCGACCCGTAGAAGCCTATCCGGCGGCCCGGGGCGAAGACGATACCGAAGCCGAAGCTGACCCCGCCGCCGGTGCCGTAGCCCACCGAGGGGCCGAAGCCGAGGGTGATGTTGTACTGGTCGCACTTGTCGAGGATGTCGCTGATGCTCACGAAATAGGACAACAGGAGCAGCGCCGGATTCTGTGAGAGCGCCGCCCGGGCCGCTGCCTCTACGCCCCAGATGAAGGCCTGTGCGGTGCCGCCCTCGAGCACCGTGGCGCCCGGCAGGTGCACGGTTTCGCCCGAAAGCGTGCGGGCATTCCGCCAGCCAAGGCCCTGCGTGGTGGCGGGCAGCGGAAACTCCTGGCTGTCCTGCGGGTAGCCCGAGAAGCTCCGGGTGCGCGGGCGCTTGCGGGAGAGCGCGAAGCTGCCCACCCGGCCACGGCTGCGCTCGGCGGCGATGTCGAGCGGCGGATGCACCGGCAGCACATCCTCGAAGCGCCGCCGCGCGGTGGCGGAGAGCGCGTTGATGTTGCCGCGCCCGTTATCCACGAGGATCGGCCCCGCGCCCCCGCCCGGTGCCATGCCGGTGCGCTCGGCGAAGGTGCGTCCCGTCCCGGCCTCCGTGAGCCCGCCGGCGGTGTGCGGCGAGAAGGCGCCATGCGCGAAATGGCCCACCTCGTGGGCGAGGTTCTCGCCCAGAAGCCGGCCATACATGGTGGCCACGAGATCCATGTCGCTGGCCGAAAGCCCGCCGCCGGCCACCGCCGTTTCTACCGCGTTCACCTCGCCGATGAGCCGGTAGCGGTGCAGAAGCGAGCGCGAGAGCGAGTGCTGGTGCAGCGGCGCATCCATCTCGCCGGGTCCGTGATGCCGGCCCATGCTGGTGGCGCGATAGGGCATGGTGGCGCCCTCGTTGCGGCTGCGCTCGGGGTCGGGGATGGCCTCGTCGGCGATGATCTCGGCATAATACACCGCCGGGTCCACGAGCACGCCGCCGGGCATCGCGGGGTCGGAACCGAGGCCCAGATGGCCGGGCAGCGTATCGCCGGGGAAGACGAAGCGGATGTTCACATCCGCGAAAGCCGCGCGGGCCACGGTTTTCATCTCGTCGATGATGTCGGCCTCCCGCGAGCCAAGCCCGAGCCCGGCGAAGAAGCTGGAAACCGACGGATCGAGCGCCACGAAGACGAATTGCGGCGCGCTCACGAGATACTTGTTCGATTCCACCGTGCTGCCGCCCGCGTCGCGCACCATGCAATCCACATGCGCCACGCCGGCATCGAGCGCGCGCAGGTGCACAGTGGTGCCGCTGGCGCTTGCGGAGGTGCCGCCGCCGGTCTCGAAGGTCACGAGGCGCTGATCGTCGGCATCCGGGATGTTCCACGCCACCGAGCCGCCATCGGGCAGGTTGGGCACCGCCACGCGCAGGGTGGTCTTGCCCGAGAGGTCATGGGTGGGATGCCCGAAGGTGCGCACGTCGTCACTCATGCCGCCAGAACCCGCCGTGGTATCCACCACGATCCAGCTGCGCGCGAAGGGGCGTGCATGGCTCATGGCGCGGGAGGGGGCGGGCGCGGGCAGCCTCGCGCCGGCCTGCGCGCCGGGGTGTGCGGGAAGAAGCGGCAGCCCGCCCATCACGTTGCGCGGGCGGGTGACGAGCGGTAGCCCGCCCAGCGAGCGCTGCGCGGCCGCACCGCCGCCGCCACCGAAGCTGCGCGCGCGCCAGCTATGTGTGCCCGCCAGCGCGGCGCGCCCGCCCGCCACGGCCCAGTCGATCTTCTCCGGCGTGAGCAGCACGGCCCGGTTATGGGTGCTGTCCGAGCCGCCCTCGTGCACGCCGATCACCAGCAGCGCCGAGGGGTCGTAGCCGCCCGAGCGGTTGTTGGTGAAGTCGATGAAGGCGGGCGAGCCGGAATTGCCGCCGAGCGTCTGGAGATTGTATTCCACCATCTCGTTTTGCTCCGAGAGGCGGCGGATGCGGTCGATGTCGAGATGCTGCTTGTCGTCGGTGACGGTGCTGTTGAAGCCGTAGCCGCAGACGGCCAGAGGTGTCTCGGGCACGGGCGAATAGTTCGCAAGCTGGAAGTGCACGCCATTGGGTGGCGGCGCGCTGGCGTGGATGATCCCGAGGTCGAACCCGTCTTCGCCGCCATTGCGGAAGCGCGGATGCACCTCGAGCGCGTCGGGCCCCACGCTGAAGGCGGGGAAGCTGAAGCCCTCGTTGCGTCCCGGCTCCACGCGGATGGAAGAGGCGAGGTTGCCATTGTCGAGCAGGTTGTGGCCGGCGGTGAGGATCAGCCCGTTGGAGATGTAGAACCCCGTGCCCTGCCACTCGGTTTCGCTGCCCGGATATTTCATGATCAGCCGGCAAATGGCCGAGAAGGGAAAATAGCGTGTCTCGCCCACGCCCGCGATGAAGCCTGCGCGCCTCTGGAGGAAGGAGATGATCTGCCCCACAGCGTCGCCGGGCCAGGTGGGCGTCAGGATCGGGCTCACCTCGGCGAGCGGGCGGGCGGCGGTGTAACCTCTGCGGGTATGATCGAGGGCCATTTTCTGTGTCCTTTCCTCTGCTGGTTGGCGGCGGCGCCTTTGGCCTTGCCGCGTCATGCCTGGGAGCTGTTGCTGCCCCCGGTGATGGGCTTGTTGGCGCCCGGATTGGGTGTGTTGTTCTGGATGTTGGAGATGACATTGGTGTCGGCGAAGCGCTCGAGCGGGAAGTAATCGGACTTGAACCGAAGATCGACTTCGCCGGTCAGGTCGGCGGAGACGTCGATCTCGCTTTCGGAGGATTTCTTGGAGCTCGACACGTAGGAGACCGTGGTCTTGATCGAGGCCTTGGCCGGCGAGAGAAACCAGCCATACTTGGCGGAGGCCTCGGTTTTTGTGTCGAGCTGTGAGGCCTGCGCGCTGCGGCTCGTATCGGTGGTGTCGATGCGGAAGCCCATCGCCGCCTTGATCCGCCCGCGGGTGACGACGATGCGGTTCATCCCCATCAGCACCATGGTGGCGAGCGTCTGCTGGCGGCTCTGGGCGATCTTGCGGCGCGCGGCGGGCACGAGGATGCCCTCGATGCTCTCCTCGTCGAGCGAGACCTCTTCGCCGATGCTGAGATCGCCCTGGAAATTCGGCGGCTGCGCGTCGTCGGCATTCTCCTGCGGCACGAGGCGGGGCGAGCCCGAGGAGGTGTCGAGCCGGATCACCTGCGGGTAGGCGCCCGCCAGCCAGTCGCGCGCGTTGTTGTCGGTGATGTTGTCGGCCATGAACTCGTCCACCGTCTTGGCGACGTTCGACAGAAGCTCGGCATAGGCCTCCATCTGCTGGATCGAGCTTTCGACAATGGCCTGAAAGGTGCCCTTGATGAGATCGGCCACGAAGGTGGGGAAGGCGATGGCGTTGAGCGTGTCTTCGGTGATGCGCGACACGTTCGAGGCCGCCACCGGCGTGAAGCCGCCCTCGCCATCGCTCTGGAACCCGTCGGCCTGCGCACGCGCGAGGGGCCTGTTCGAGGGGCGGTTGGCCATGGTGCGGCCGGGCGGCGGGTTGGGCCGCAACCGGCCCTCGATCACCCGGCTTTCGCGCACCACCGGCGTCTGGTCGAGCTTGCGGGACTGGCTCCAGTCGTCATGGATGAGCGTTGCGGTGTAGGTGGAGATCTTTTCGAGATCGCCGCGCATCCGCGCCTGCGTGTCGGGGGGCAGCTGGTAGAAGGCGGGGGCGGATTCGAGGATCGCCTTCACCTGCCCCGCGGCGAGCGCCGAGACGACGGGCGGCGTGCGCATCTCCTCACCCTGTTCCTCGCCGAAGGGGCCGGGCAGGGGGTCGGCCATCGCTGTCCTGTCCTCTGTCCTGCCCGCGGTGGCCTGCTGCTCTGGCATCATGCGCATCACGAGCCTCCTCCTGAAATGAGATTGCCCACCGCGCCGGTGGCCGCCTGCCCCGCGCCCGCGGCTGAATCGATCAGCGTGTCAGCGATGGAGGGGGCCGGCGCGTTGCCATGCGCCTCGATCCGGTCGGCCACCACCTGCCCGGCGGAAGGGCCCGAGACGTTGCGCGCAGTCATCCCGGCAGAGGCGTTGCGGGGCGTGTTGGCCTCGGGGTTGGGCGTGTTGCCCCGGATGCGCTCGATGCTCTCTGCACGGGCGAGGCGGTTGAGCGGCAGGTAATCGCTCTCGAAGGTCAGATCGACCTCGCCGGTAAGGTCCGCCTGCACGTTGATCGCGCTGTCGCTGTCGGATTGCTGCGAGCTCACATAGGCCACCGAGGTGCGCGCCGAGAAGGCCACGTAGAACATGCCCTGCACGCTGTTCTGATGCGAGAAATCGAAGGTCGAGGCCTGTTCGGCATGGGCGCGGTCGGAGGCGTCGATGTGAAAGCCCATCGTGGCCCGGATGCGACCGTGGCGCACGACGATGCGCTGCAGCCCCAGCATGACCATCGAAGAGAGCATCTGCAGCCGCGATTGCGCGAGCTTGCGGCGCGCCGCCGGCACGAGCTGTTCCTCGATCACCGTCTCGTCGAGCGAGCCCACCGGGTCTGGCAGGCCGAGCTGGCCCTGAATGCCGCCGAGCTCGGCATCGCCCGCCTCCTCGCCCGCTTCGGTGAGCGCCACGCGCGGGCTGTCTTCCGAGGTGTCGATGCGCATGAGGCCGGGGTAGGATTGCACGAGATAGTCGCGGGCCTGGTTGTCGGTGATGTTGTCGCGCATGAATTCGTCGACCGTCTTCGAGACGTTCGACACCAGCTCCTGAAAGGCCTGCATCTGCTTGATCGTGGCGCCGATGATGGCGTCGAACGTGCCGTTGATGAGATCGGCCACGAAGGTGGGAAAGGCGATGGCCTGAAGCGTCGATTGGGTGATGTCGGCCACCCGGCCCGTGGCGGCGGTTTGCAGGTTGGCCTGCGCGGCCTGCGTGCGGGCGGGCGCGGTGCGGCTCTGGCTCCGGGCCGGTGCCGCTTGCGCCGCAGGTTTCGCGGCGGCCCCGGGCGCCGGGCGAAAGGTTTTCTCTTTTCTGATGAGCGGCGTCTGCCTGAGCTTGCGCGATTGCGCCCAGTCGTCGCGCACGAGCTCGGCCGCATAGGCGCCGATGCGGGTGAGCCTGTCGCGCATCGCAGCCCGGTCGGCTTCGGGCAGGGAGTAGAAGCTCGGCGTCTGCTGGAGAAGCGCGTCGACCTGCGATTGCACCAGC